>JAFADH010000228.1 GCA_023424995.1 Bacillota bacterium
GTCGGCTGCACTTGTCAAAATTGTAGAAATTAATAATCCAAACATTTTATTTCCTCCTTCTTATGGGCAAAAAAACAAGCCCGGGAGTATTAAAAAACTCCCAGGCTTTTATCCCGCCGTGTACACAATCTATAAGACTGTGCGTTTTCTCTTGGACCAGACTAATAATTGCTATTACGGAACCCTAGAAAACTTTAACATTATTCAAGTATATTATCTAAGAATGATATCAAAAGGCATAAGCTGTGTCAATAAGTATATTTATGGATTTCATTCATCGTTCAGAAGCCTCCATTGGTTTTTTTGAGGAGTCAGACCCTCCCTCTTCAGCGTTTTTTGTTTTACGGTTTCATATGAATATCAAAACTCACCTTCGGCCGGGATGCACACCGCCGGCTCTTCATATAACAATTGCTTTCTTGTATAAAGGCTTCCAGTCCGTTATTATGAATATTAGCGGACTTTATACGGATACAGCTTTTTTGTAATCGATCCTTTCAGGAAGCTTCATTTCACCATTAAATAATCTCAAGCCCATCCCCGTCCGGAAGTGTTCCTGTAATGTCCATCGGTCTGTCCAGATAAAAATATGCTACGGAGGAAATATCATCCTGAAGCGGAAGATATCTGCCTTCCTTTCTCCAGCCCAACGCCTGAATCGTCACTTTTATATCCTGTTCAAAATATATCGGATCACATATATGCCAGCGGTACATTGAAAATCTCTGCTGTGCATTATATAGCCCGTCCCCTCTCAGCACCTTTGATAAACCTGCATACGGTGTGCAGAACTCCTGATATTTTCCCCCGACATCAAAGTTGTATGAGCCGCAGAAGTAATCCTCTGTTCCTGTCCCGCATATTGTGGGGTATTCCCGGTCTCCGTCAAGATAGAACTTGATTTCACCTTCCCCCCACCATCCGTTATTGTTAACACCCCAGAAAAGATAGGTGCCCACATATTGCCCTTTGCCCTTCACACCATCAAGAATTTTATATACTTCTTTGTACGGCAAAGGATTCTTACGGCGAAATTGAGCGTGAAAATAGGCGCAGTCCTCGGGAAGCTCCTCCAGGGTATAATCGATCTGGTAATAAACCCATATATTCTCCGTATGTATGTTTTCCAGAGTTATTCTGCAGTTTTTAGAGAACGGCATTTCCCAATAGCAATTAAAGCCTCTCTTGGGATTGACGCAAACCACGGAAGAAGTCAGCTGGGAGAACACCTGATAATCCGCACTGGCAAAAAAATCACAGAGAGGAGCTTCAACAGAGGGCTTCGTACTGCCCTCCCAATACATGCGCAAAATCAATTGTCTGTTGACATTGCAGCTATCCGTGATCCATATATGGCGGATAATCCCGGGACCCTCGATATCTGCCAAATCAATCTTTTCTCCGGGTCTTATTTCAACTGACGGGGATATCTTCCATCCGACGCCCAGATCCCTTGCACAATTTTTACCTGTGCCTTCCTCGGCCATACCTCCCTTGCCTTTTTCCCCTGTGAAATTTTCAGGACAGACCGACCTGCTCTTCCTGTCTGACAGCTGGAACAGCTCTTTGGATTTTGTTATCATTTCTTAACACCTCTTTCTCCTTTTTATTTACAATATCAAAATAATCCGTTAAAATGAATAACAAAACTTGCAATTTATTTATCAATTCTTGCAAAGAGGTGGGCGGTTATGAATTTAAATGAATTTTCACCATTTATTCGTGTGGCAATGGAATCTATTTTGACAGCTCCTTTCAAAATCAATCAAAGGGTTATTTTTGACTATGAAATTATATTAATAGAGTCCGGAAAGTGGAAGCTTACATTAGAAAACAAAGAATATATCTGCAAAGAAAATGATGTAATACTGATACGGCCCGGACAAAGTCATATAATAGAAAGCCTTGGCAATATATCGGTTTCCCAGCCGCATATTCATTTTGACATAACTTATGATAATTTTAGCGATAAGATATATGTATCCTTCAAGGACATCGCTCAATTCAGTAAAGCTGAGATGCAAATGATCCGAACAGATATTTTTGACAGCTTTAATTTAAGCAGTCCAATATTAAAGATTCCGGATTTAGAATATTTCAAGAGGATATTTTATGGCATAATATCAACCTTCGCGGAAAAACAGTTGATGTTCCAGTTATTGTATAAACAGCAATTACTGGAACTATTGACCTATATTATAAAAGAGAATTTTTCAGAAATGCTGCTTGCAGAAAAACTCCCTAAACAAGTAAGCGAAAATATTGCATATGTAATAAAGGAATATATCGACCATAATTATCATGCTGCAATTACCCTTGATACCTTGGAGAAACAATTCCATTACAGCAAATTCTGCATCTCCAAAAACTTTACAAGCTGCTTTGGCATATCCGTTATCCGGTATTACAGCGCCCTGCGTTTGGAAGCAGCGAAGAAGCTGCTGAAAAACGGGTTTTCTATAACAGAAACCGTAAACGAACTTAATTACAGCTCCATTTACATGTTCAGCCGTTTGTTTAAGAACAGCACCGGCTTGTCCCCTACGGAATATATAAAAACCGCAGCATTTCTTCCCCTGCGCCCCGCCGTATTGCATAAATCGGCCAATAAATATAATTGATATTCTTTTTTATGCAATTATCCGGTTCTTCTCGATGCGAACAGCTCTCCTTTCACTGTCCATGCAATCCCGTCCTGAGTTCTTATGTGCTGCCAGTGAAAAGTATTATCGGTAATATCGGAAAATATCCATTTCATTTTTTGTGATGTTATTTCAGTTAAAACCACCCTATCCCCGTCCTTTCTTGCTTCCAGACGGGTCGCCTCCCCCGTACATCCATAAAAAATATCCCATGCTTGATTTTTAGGATTATATACTCTTATGGTTGTACCGTATTCTGCATCCGGCTGCTTATTATTTATCCGCTCCTCACGGGAAGGGCATATAAATATATCCTGGACAGCGCTGCCGTCTAATATCCACGAAAATATCCATTCACCCTTTATATGTCTCTCTTTCTCTGTTCCGTGGTTATCTATCCATTCGAAATCCCATTCACCTATTAAATCTCCGAAATAGTTAAAGGCATCCGGTATACTATTACTCTTTGATTTTGATATTAAAGCTTCAGCAAATTCACTCATTGATCTAACTCCTTTTTTCTTTTACCATACCATATGTTTTACGACACCTATATGTCGTAATTAGATAAAAATTTAAAGGAGGTTTCAATTAATTTCTGTCTGTAATATTCCGGTTCAATTATTTTTACTTTATCTCCCATACTGATTAACAATGCCTGCCACAGCCGTTCATTCGGCGGCACATGTAAATTCATTATGTAATGTCCCTCTTTGGAGGCTGCTTTTTCTTCTTCGGGAAAATATTCTTCGAGAACATCAATATTGTCTTTATGGCACCAAACTTTAATATCTTCACAGGTATCCATAT
>JAFADH010000287.1 GCA_023424995.1 Bacillota bacterium
ACCCTGGATATGCCGTCCAAAGGCAGCAGGCAAAAGGGCCGGGCGCCATGATTTCCTTCGAGCTGGAGGATGGATCGGACATTCATAAGTTCTATGACGGGCTCCAGCACATAACATTGGCGGAAAGCCTGGGAGGTGTTGAATCGTTGGTCTGCCATCCCTCAAGCATGACCCATGCGTCAATTCCGGAGGAAATAAGAAAAAAGGTAGGCATTACAGATGGATTGATCCGGCTTTCCGTAGGAATTGAAGATGTGAATGAAATCCTGGAAGATTTGGAGCATGCCATAAAAGAAGCGGCTGCGGAGTAGGTTGATATAAAGATGGGGGAATGGTTATGTATTATGAAAATATTCAGCAATTGATAGGTAAAACACCGCTTGTAAGATTAAAACATATAGGAGTGCCGGAAAAGGTACAGCTGTTTGCTAAACTGGAATATTGGAATCCGTCGGGAAGCGTCAAGGACAGAATAGGGCTTTATATGCTGCGGGATGCCGAACAGAGAGGAGTTCTTGCACCCGGCGGGACAATTGTAGAAGCAACGGCGGGGAATACGGGCTTAGGCATTGCAATGGCTGCATTGAACAAGGGGTATGAAATTATTTTTGTCGTACCAACCAAATTCTCACAGGAAAAGCAAGCTCTGTTAAAGGCGCTCGGAGCCACGGTTATTAATACGCCAAGAGAAAAAGGGATGCTGGGCGCCGAAGAAAAGGCGGAGGAACTGGTAAAAGAAATTCCGGGTGCGATTTCATTAAAGCAATTTGAAAATCCGGCAAATCCACTGGCACATTATGAGACGACGGGAAAAGAAATATATGATGATCTGGAAGGGAAGCTGGACTATTTTATAGCCGGAGCAGGCAGCGGCGGCACATATACGGGCGTCGTGAAATATCTGAAAGAAAAGGACCCTAAGATAAAGGGAATATTAGCGGATCCGATCGGATCGACCATGGGCGGCGGAGAGCATGCCGATTACGACATTGAAGGAATCGGAAATGATTTCATACCGGCCACCATGGATATGGGACTGGCAGACGGCGTAATTAAAATCTCGGATACGGAGGCCTTTGAAGGAGCGCGAATGCTTGCCAGGAAAGAAGGAATGTTTGTAGGCTCCTCTTCGGGAGCGGCAATTACCGGCGCAATGAAATTAGCGGATGAAATCGGGCAGGGAACGATAGTAACCTTATTCCCGGACCGCGGAGACCGTTATTTCAGTAAAAATCTTTATTAAAAGTTTAAGGAAAATACTTTATCCGGTTTTGCCGTCATGCGGAACATGTACGAAACAGATCAGGAATTATCAAATGTGAGCAGGATAACCGCAGGAGCAATCCGTAAGGAACTGCTCCTGCAAAAGATATAATTAAAAGCTTTGATGCATTAAGAGGTCTTTGGTCTGTGGTCATTGCAATAAAGTAAGAAATATGGAAATTTAGATGTTTTATGTTGAAACAATTCTCCTAAAGATATACAATTATTAAAACAATCCGGACAAGGTAGTGCACAGAGGTGAATATTCTGATTATTTTGATGATATGAAGTCAATTGCCCTTGCTCCTAACACACATAAGTTTGTGTTGAATTTTTGGGACGAGGATTTAAAAAAAGAATATGACCGGGTTAAAAGCTTAAATATTACTGGTAATTTAACTAAAATAAAGTATGTCTGCAATGTTTCCCCGTATTACTACTTTCAACTTGATGATCCGGATGGGAATATTATTGAAGTGACAGGCAAATACATACCGAAAGAGGGCGAATTTGATGAATGAAATTATCTCGATTGCAAAAGCGGAGCTGGCAAAAGCCGGCAGCACGCCGACCGGCAATCACATGAAAACCGCGGATATCCGCAAGCTGTCCGCAACGCTGTTCCGCAGTATAAAAGACAAATCAAAGGAACATATCTTTGCCGTTTGCAATGAGCTTTTGGAAGAACGAAGCTGGGCTATGGGGATCATTGCGTTTGATTTCGCTTATCGTATAAAAAAGCAATATGACGGCAATACCTTTGCTTTGTTTGAAGGCTGGCTTGAAAAGTATGTGCGCGGTTGGGGCGATTGTGATGATTTCTGCACACATGCCTTCGGTGAGCTGATTATGCAAGATACCGGCCTGGCCGAGAGAATCATTCCCTGGACAAAGCGTGAGGAATTCTGGATGCGGCGTGCCGCCGCCGTTGTATTGATACCGTCCATTTGGTACGATAAATACAGAGAAACTGATCCGCTTGCCATTGCCGGTCTTTTACTGACCGACGAACATGATCTTGTCCGCAAGGGTTATGGGTGGATGTTGAAAATCCTTTCCCACAAAGAGCCCCAGATGGTCTTCGACTATCTTGTTAAAAATAAAGATGTGATGCCCCGTGTAGCATTTCGCTATGCGCTTGAAAAAATGGACAAGGGGAAAAAAGAAATCTTAATGAACTTATGAGTAATATGTCTTTGGATACATCAAAAACCTGGACGGAACGGATACCGCCTCAAATTGAAACCATTGAATTTTTTGATTCGGAGGGAGAGCCCCTAAAAACGGAGAACGGCTGGGTGAAACTGGAAGAGAATACCGTAATTAGAGTTAAAGTATCAGGTAAGACCACAAAAGTAGATTTTTATGCCGGACCTACCGGGACCGATGCCCACCTATTGCAGCAATTGATAGGAGAGGCCTTTGACGATGACGAAGATTCCATGGTTGAATTAAAATGGGATATACCTGAAGCTTTCATGGGCAGGGTTTGGGTTCTTGCCTATAACTCCGATGTGGCACGCAGGTCCGGGGAATTTGAGGTTATTTATGAAATTCAGTGAAATGAGAAAATAAAGGAAAGAAAAAATGAGAATTATTATATCTCCCGCTAAAAAGATGAATGAGAATGGGGATACTTTAGGGCATTACCAAATGCCCCATTTTATGAAAGAAACTGAACAGCTTTTAGCATATCTTAGAACTTTAAGTTATACAGAATTAAAATCTATTTGGAAATGCAACGATAACATTGCAGAGCTGAACTACCATCGTATTCAAACAATGGATTTGTACAGAAACTTAACCCCTGCCATTCTTTCTTACGATGGGATTCAATATTCGTATATGAGCCCAGAGGTACTTGAGGGTGGTCAGTTGGAGTATCTGGAGGAACATTTGAATATATTATCAGGATTTTATGGTATACTCCGACCTTTTGACGGAGTTGTTCCTTATAGGTTAGAGATGCAGGCTGTTCTTAAAAACTGGCATACCAATTCATTGTATCATTTCTGGAAAGACAGCCTGGCCGGAAGACTTTTATCAGGACATGATTGTGTTGTTAATCTGGCGTCCAAGGAATACAGCAAATGTATAACTCCTTATTTAAAGAAGGATACTGCCTTTGTGACTTGTGTATTTGGAGAAATCCAAAATGAAAAGGTAATAGAAAAAGGGACTTATGCAAAAATGGCAAGAGGAGAGATGGTTCGTTTTATGGCAGAGAGGAGAATTGAAAAGATAGAGGAGGTCAAACAGTTCGATCGGTTGAATTATACATACGCGAAGAAATTATCGGATGAAAAAACATATGTATTTCTTAAAAATAAACAGTCCGGTTCTGTACTCACCGTTCGAAGTTCCGGATAGCCCAAAGGATGGAATGGAAATATAACGGCGGAAAACAATTGATGCAATAAGTTAATGAATCATAAAGGGGATAAAGTGAATTATAAAAGTAATATTCACACGTTGAATTTAGGCCTGCGAGCAAGCCGCAGGCATGGACGCTAGAGTGAATAATTGAAAAGCATAATTCACACGGCAAATTTGTGCTGACGCCCAAATTCACGGGCATTGGCAGCATGGAGGATTATTATGGGTAAATTAAAAGCAAATGAGTTTTACAACTACAAGTACTTATCTTCACTTGCAATTTCTCCGCAGAATACAAAGACAGCCCTTGTTGTTTCAAGTGTAGAAGATGATGATACCTATAGGCACAGCCTTTATATCTGGATCAATGAAAAGCTGGAACAATCCACTGCCTGTAACAAAATCGATTTATTCTCATGGGTATCGGAGGACAGCATTATATATACAACTAAATATACGGAGAACCGAACGGATTTTTACATGCTCACCATATGGGATCAGAGCGTAAAATTTCTTTTCAGTGTATATTGTCCGGTTATTTTTATTGATTCATTCAGTGAATCTACCATAGTGATACACTATGAGGATAAAAATAATTCGAAGGATATATTCGCAGATCAATCAGCAGGTAAAAAATATTATACGGAGATAACCGACCTGCCTTTTTTAAAGAATGGCTGCGGGCATGTAAGCGGTATTAAAAATAAAGTAATTCTTTATAATTATCTTGATAATAAATCAACAGATATTTCAGGAGATGATAATGTACTGCTTCTCAGGACCTCCCCGGATAAGAATATGATCTGCTATAGCTGCAAGCGTAAGGAAAATGAAACTAAGAAGACCTTTTTCACGGTTTATGACGCCGGCAGATCATCTTACATACATCTATGCCTTAATGATATGCAGGTGAAGGATTTTGATTTTTATCATAATTCAATTGTATTTGCAGGCTCGGAGAACCGTACATACGGAACCATTGAGAATCCGTTCCTATACGCTGTGGATATTATGAGCGGCCAATTAAGCTTGTTGTATGAATTCGATTACTCCATCGGCGCCTTGATAATTACGGATTCCCGCCTGAAAACGGGAAGAGCTTTTAAAGTTTCTGATAATCATTTGTATTTTATTTCATCCAAAGCTTATTATACCGATATCTATCGATTAAATTTAAAGTCCAAGGAACTGGAAGCGGTCACCGATGCCTCCGGCTGTTATGATTGCTTTGATGTCAGCGGCAGTACGATACAGTCCGTTGCTTTTACCGGCCTGAAGCTCCAGGAGCTGTATTCCATACATAACACCGTTCCCACGCAGCTCAGCCATTTTAATGAAGCTGTCGATCATATGAAAATGGTAAAGCCTGTGCACCACACCATAAAAGATAAGGATGGCTATATCATAGACGGTTGGATTATACTCCCTAAGAATCTGGAAGAGGGCCGGAGGTATCCTGCCATATTGAACATCCATGGCGGTCCGAAAGCGATCTATGGGGATATTTATTATCATGAGATGCAGTACCTGGCCGGTGAAGGCTATATTGTAATTTACTGCAATCCAAGGGGAAGCGACGGGAAAGGGAACCGGTTCTCCGATATAAAGGGGAAATTCGGGGAAAATGATTATGAAAATATCCTGCAGTTTTTAGAAACCATGATAAATCAATATAAATGTATTGATGTTGAAAAGCTGGGGGTAACAGGCGGATCCTATGGCAGCTTTATGACAAATTGGATCATCGGCCATACCAATATGTTCAAGGCGGCTGTTTCTGAAAGGGGGATATCTGATTGGATCACACTTTCTTTATTGACGGACAGCGGATATGAGCACACCTCCAATCAATTACAGGCAGATTTGTGGGAGGATTTTGAGGCGTTTTGGGACAAATCCCCTTTAAGGCTGGCCAATCAAGTAAAAACACCGACACTTTTTTTACATGGTGACAATGATTATAAATGTTTTTCTGTGGAATCCTATCAGATGTTCGCAGCTTTGAAAGTAAATAAAGCCGATACAAAAATGATCGTCTTCCATGGAGAAAATCATGAAATGTCCCGGGCTGGAAAGCCGGTTAACAGGTATAACAGATTGATTGAGATAACAAAATGGATGGATAAGTACCTGAAATAAAGCCTCGGTATCCAATGGCTATCCGGTTGCGTACACGGCTTTATCCAGGGTTTCGGTGAGGAAGAAGCGAACTACACCAGCCGGTATCAAGCCGTACGTAAGCTGAAACTGCGGATATTGACCGCTTTCCATATCAGAGAATAGGGGAGCAGCAGCTTCATATTTGAAATGCG
>JAFADH010000350.1 GCA_023424995.1 Bacillota bacterium
TCTTCCCGATGGAACCGGCGGGGATTCCGATAATCTCCGCGGCAATCCCGGATTTCCAGCAGAACCCGATGCCGACGGATACTGCCGAGATAAAGTGGGGAAGAACTGCGGGTATATATATGGCACGAAGCCTTCCCCACCAGTTTACATGATAAACCCTGGCCATCTGCAGCAGCTTTCTGTCGGCAGCATGAAGCCCCTGTGACACAGTGGCATATACGATGGGCAATACCGTCAGAAAGGATATTAATACGGACAGTCTCCTGCTGCTGACCCACAACAATGCAAGGATAACAAAGCAGGCTACCGGATTTGCCTTGATTATTGCAATAACAGGTGATATCAATTCCCGTATCACCGCACTCCGATAGGCAGCAACTGCCAGCACAAGCCCGGCCAGCAGTGCCAGCAGGAAGCCAAGGATGATACGGAACGACGAATACAGGACTGTCTGCCAGAAATCCCAGGTAATGATCAGCCTGGCCAATGTGACCAGTACGGACCACGGGGAAGGCAGGAAGATATCCTTGTCGATCCATAAGCTTGCAAGCTGCCAGATAAGGATCCAGACGCATATGGCCGCAAGTCTCCAGGCATATTTTTTCAGTTTGAATTCAGAGTCCTGCCTGCCCATTCTTTCGTACTCCTTCCCGGCAAATAAAGCTTGATAATTACGGCATATAATAGAAATCTTCTCCCGGAAGTACGCCGCCTACGGATTCCGGCTTCTGGTCGTACAATACCTTCAGATAACCGTTCACCTTATTCTTCATCTCGTCTCCCCGGATCAAGGTAATATTGCAGTACGGAATCGCCAGCTTCAGCGGCGCAGCCTTGAAGATATCGAACTTCTCCGCCAGTGCGGCAGCATCATCCACCTTCTCATTAACAAAGGCTGCGGATGCAGCATATTCTGTCAGAAAGGCGTCGAAGGCCTCCGGATGCTCTGTCAGAAAATCACTTCTTACTACCACCACGCCGGTAACCACCGTACTTCCGTCCGTACTGGCTGCGCTCCATTCTTCGGCAATATCAAGGGCAATGCGGAGCTTATCGTTAGTCAGCATTACTGTGGTCACATAAGGCTGCGGAAGCATGGCGATTGCGTCTTCCGCTTCACTAAGAACGGCCGCGACCTCGGTTGCCTCCGTCTTATACTCTATCGTAACATCCTTCTCCGGATCGAGGCCATGGGAAGCAAGCAGATAATTCAAGGTATACTGGGGAGTTGTTCCAAGACCGGTTGAATAGATGGTCTTCCCCTTCAGGTCCTCCACCGAGTGAATGGTATCCCCTGTCTCGACGATATAGAGAACTCCCAGTGTATTGATGCCGGCAAGCTTAATACCGCCTTCTGTCTTATTATATAATACAGAAGCCAGATTGCAGGGAATCGCTGCGATATCCAATTCCCCTTTTGCCAATCCGGCAGTAATCTCATCCGCCGTTCCTGCGATGGTGAAGATATAATTCCCTGCTGTCGTTTCCGCCTGGGCATCCTCCATCAGCTTAACCATGCCTATGGCGGTGGGCCCTTTCAGGGCGCCGATCCGGATATCCAATTTCTCCGGCACATCCGTGGGTGCTGCAGCAGTGGGTTCCGGTGTCACAGTCGGTTCCGAGGTAGGCTCCGGAGCCGCTGTAACATCACTTCCCTGCCCGGTGGGCGTATCGGCTCCTTCTTTCGTATCCCTGGCACAGGACATCAATAATGCCATGCTTAATACTAATATAAACAGATTACGCATATAACTCAATCTCTTCATTCAAAATCCTCCGTTTCTAAGATATAGCCTCTTCATAATCCTGATAATTTAAAATCATTATCATTTCACAATCCCATCTTTACACAAACTCTCCGCCGCCGTTTTACTGCGGCTTAAGTTGTACGGTAAATATGTACTTCCGCCGCTTTTACCGACGGATCCGACTTACTTCTTCGAATATATCGTCTTCACATTCACACCCTTAATCATACCCAGCTTGCCTGCAAGAGTACTGATAATATCCGCTTCTGCATTCACGACCACACTGATGATACTGATATTCTTCTCCCGGAAGGGCAGGCCCATGCGCCCTATGATGCATCTGTTATATTCATGAAGCAGGGCATTGATCTTCTCTGCCGCTTCCAGGTCTTCCACGATAATTCCTATCAATGCCACTCTTGTTTCCTTTTCCGGTCCCGCACCGGTATCCGTCCCTGTCTCCATTCCTGCTCCTTTTCCCTCCTCATCAATTTACTTCAAATTACGCCAAAAAACCCCATGCCGTAAGACATAGGGTATATGATCCATGATATGTGGCTGCCTTAAGCTTGGGTATTCCCTGCTTTCAGGAAGCTCTCTTCATAATGACTCCTATGCCTTTCTATCAGGTATTCCTTTTAAATCGGCTAAGGTAATCGTAACATTGTGTTAATTATTTGTCAATATACCAGATAAAAGAAAATCGGAGATCAACAAAGGAAGCCTTTATACCTTAAAACGATACCCCACACCCCATATGGTCTCGATATACTGGGGCTTGGAGGTGTTATATTCCACCTTCTCCCTGATTTTCTTAATATGAACCGTCACCGTGGCAATGTCTCCCACAGACTCCATGTCCCATATCTCCCGGAAAAGCTCCTCCTTGGTATATACATGATTCGGGTTTTCCGCAAGGAAAGTCAACAGGTCAAATTCCTTGGTTGTAAATATCTTCTCTTCCCCGTTAAGGAATACTCTTCTGGCTGTCTTATCAATCTTCAGCCCCCGGATCTCAATGACCTCATTCTCCTTCATGCCGGAGCCGATCAGCCTCTCATACCTTGCCAGGTGTGCCTTCACGCGGGCTACCAGCTCACTTGGGCTGAAGGGCTTTGTTATATAATCATCCGCTCCAAGCCCCAGACCCCGGATCTTATCGATATCATCCTTTTTCGCGGATACCATGATAACCGGGATATTCTTAACCTCCCGGATTCTCTTGCAGATCTCAAAACCATCCACATTCGGCAGCATCAGATCAAGAATCACCAGATCGATATCATCCGTTAACGCACGTCTGATACCCACATCTCCTGTAGTCTCAACTTCAACCTCGAAGCCGCTGAGCTCCAGATAATCTTTCTCCAGTTCTGCGATTGCGACCTCATCTTCAATTATTAATATCCTGCTCATTTGAATATCCTTTCCTTTCTCACAGCCTGCAAGCTCTGTGCCCAGGCACAAAACCCGGCGCCGCTGTATTTTATCAGCCCACCGGCCTGCTTTATATAATTTATATCTGCGGATTAACCGTCACAGCCTGCTTCCCGCTCTTTTTCAGCGTAAAGTACATGGTGGTTCCTGCCCCGTGTTCGCTTTCCGCCCATATCCTTCCGGAATGGTCTTCAATTATCTTCTTTGATATGGCAAGTCCCAGGCCGCTGCCGCCCTTTCTTGAATTCCGTGATGCGTCGGCCCGGTAAAAACGGTCGAAGATATAGGGAATATCCGATTTGGGTATACCAATGCCGTTATCTTCAATCTCAACCTGTATATAATCTCCAATATCATGAAGGCGGATCCTGATCTGGGTATTGGGCTTATCCATATATTTTACCGCATTTCCTATAATATTATTGATGACACGCTTCAGCTGCTCCGCATCTGCAACCACTTCCACCGACGGGTCGGTATCATTCCGGTAGATAAGCTCCACCTTCTTGATCTCCAGCTCCAGGGAAAGCTCTTCGATGCAGTCTTCAAAATATTCATGGAGATTGATCTCCTTAAAGGTATAGGGTATGGTATTATTGTCAATCTTGGCATAAAAGGCCAATTCATCAACCAGAATGGACATATCGTTGGCCTTGGTCATGATGGTTTTCAGATATTTCTCCTGCTTCTCCGGTGTATCCGCCACACCGTCCATCAGCCCCTCCGCGTATCCCTTGATGGCAGTAAGGGGAGTCTTAAGATCGTGGGAAATATTGCTGATCAGCCCTTTAATATCCTCTTCATATGCCAGTCTGCTGTCAATCAGCTCCTTCAAACGGATCCTCATATCTTCAAAATCTTCACACAGCTGGCCTATCTCATCCTCCGTCTCGGAT
The DNA here is from genome assembly GCA_023424995.1 of Bacillota bacterium. Taxonomy (GTDB): domain Bacteria; phylum Bacillota; class Clostridia; order Lachnospirales; family Lachnospiraceae; genus Mobilitalea. Next base: position 4,082 of record JAFADH010000350.1, read on the forward strand.
TCCACGGAGTAATCCAGATCCCCGTCCCGGATCTGATTCATGGCGATCCTCAGAATATTCAAAGGCCGCAGAATACTCCGGTAAATCCAAAGCAGCAGAATCATTGCCGTGAATATAAGTATAAACAGGAAGGATATTATGCTTTGGGAGACCAGCGCCTTAATCTGCGGCACCAGCGTGTTAAGATCCGTGATAACGAATATGGTGCCTTCCTCACCGTCCGAAAAATAAAAATCCTGAGCCTTTACCAGAAACGGATGCTTGCCTCCGATATAGACACCGCCGTCCACGTCGGTATTGTTCTCTCCAAAATCCTGAAGACTATTCTCCACCAGGACCATCTCTTCTTCATTCCCGACAAATATATATTCATTATTCCTGCGGACAGAGATAAAGGAGTATTTATTCTCAAGCTCCATATTCAGCCTGTTAATATAACTCTCATTCTCCAGCTTCTCCGGGGATTTCAGGGCGGCCAGCTTAATCTCATTATAAACTCCTCTGGTCAGCCGGTTCAATATCTGAATCGGATTGGTAAGGAGCTGCATGGTATCCGTCTCTACATCATAGGATTGCTGGATGGAATTCATCTGAAAGCTGACAATGGTACCGGACGCAATGGCCAAAAGCATAATCGGCATGGCGATCATAATAAAAAATGCCGTAATTAATTTATCCTTCAGCCTCATGGCATCCAGTGCCCTCCTTCACAATAATAAATAATCCTGCCCAAACATCTGTATTATGACAAGTATAACATGTTATATCCCGCAGTGCACAGAAAAAAACTGTAATATTTCTAAATATTTCATAAAACCCGGTATATTTACCATACAAAAGAATCTAAACATACCCTTGCACCGAAATGTCAACTTACTATTACCGTATTTTATGATTAGGATATAATTAGTGTAGGTCACTTAACTGTATTTTATGTTACACATCCAAATACCGAATAAACTCAAATTATTTTTTAAATAAAGCAAGCCAATCTCAGGAAGCAGGGGCGGTACTTAAACTCCCTTGTGGAAATATCCTGTCAAAATCGTCCTTGCACTTAGGATAAAAAAAGCCAGGGAGAATAATGTACATAACCTTAGGGGAAACGTCCACGGACGGACGTTTCAGCCGCATTGAACATGGATGTTCATATGCGGCGACCGGCAAAATTGCCGTTACGTATATCCCATTATTCTTCCTGGCTTTTTCTGTCCTTAGTGCAATAGATTGCAGACAGCATTTCCACAAGGGAGTTTAAGTACCGCCCCTGCTTCCGTCCCTTTGCCAACTAATATATCAATCCACACTCTAAAGGTATTTCTTTAAATCCTCAGCTTTATCCGTCCTCTCCCAAGGAAGATCCAGATCAACTCTCCCAAAATGCCCATACGCCGCTGTCTGCTTATAAATAGGCTTTCTTAAATCCAGCATCTTAATAATCCCTGCCGGCCGAAGGTCAAAATGCCTGCGGATAATACCAACCAACTCATCCTCCGAAAGCTTTCCTGTCCCAAAGGTATCTAACATGATCGAGGTAGGCTCCGCCACACCGATCGCATAGGACACCTGAAGCTCCAGGCGTTCTGCCAATCCTGCCGCCACGATATTCTTCGCTACATAGCGTGCCGCATAGGAAGCGGACCGGTCCACCTTGGTGCAGTCCTTACCGGAGAAGGCCCCGCCGCCGTGTCTTGCATAACCGCCGTAGGTATCCACGATAATCTTTCTTCCGGTCAAACCGCTGTCACCGTTGGGTCCTCCGATTACAAAGCGTCCGGTCGGATTAATATAGAACTTGGTCTTTTCGTCCACGAGCTCCTGCGGAAGTACCGCATCCAGCACATATTTTTTAACATCCTTACGAAGCTGCTCCGTAGTTATCTCTTCATCATGCTGGGTGGACAGAACCACCGCGTTCAGATGAATCGGCTTACCCTTCTCATCATATTCAACGGTTACCTGGGACTTGCCGTCGGGACGAAGATAGCTTAGCGTTCCGTCCTTTCTGACCCTGGTCAGCTGCTTTGTCAGCTTGTGGGCAAGAGAGATCGGATACGGCATGTATTCTTCGGTCTCATTGGTCGCATAGCCGAACATCATGCCCTGATCTCCGGCACCAATCTTCGATAATTCTTCATCCTCCGTGATATGCTCCTTTATCTCCAGAGCGGTATCCACACCCATGGCGATATCCTTTGACTGCTCATCCAGTGCCACGATAACTCCGCAGGTATTCGCATCAAATCCGTATTCGGACCTGTCATAGCCAATCTCACGGATGGTATCCCGCGCTATTTTCTGAATATCCACATAGCCTTCCGTCGTTATCTCTCCCATGACCAGCACAAGGCCGGTAGTAATTGCTGTCTCGCAGGCTACCCTGCTTAGAGGATCCTGTGCCAATAATGCATCCAGCACCGCATCAGAAATCTGATCGCAGATCTTATCCGGATGTCCTTCCGTCACTGATTCGGAGGTAAATAATCTTTTTTGCATACTATTCCTATTCCTTTCTTCATTCATCAGTTGTGTAGTTACACGGAATATTTTTACTGCCAAAGGTTGGTTTATCTCTGCAATAAAAAAATCCGCTATAAGCGGACTTGATATATTGACCAATCAAATCCTCTTATTGTTCGATTGCTCGCTCAGGTTGGCACCTTCCGTAACCGGGGTTGCCGTGACTTCATAGAGCCTTTACTCTCCGTCACTCTGAATAAGAGAAGTGGTTATTATGATAGTTTTAACAACACTAGGATATAACGAATACTGCATTAAGTCAAGCATATATTTATATTTTCAAAAAATATACTGCTTTAGTATATGATATATGTTATCTCATTGATCCTCAGAAGAAATCCTTTCATGCAAAAAAGGATTGTCATTACAACAATCCTCTTAAATTATAATATTAAATGATTAAAAGCATAGTTATCAGCCAACCTTCAGCTTAAACTTGCGGATCGCCTTGGAATCATCCGAATCCACCTTCGCAATTTCTGCCCCCAGCTGCTGCATCTTATATTCGAATTTCTCATAGCCGCGCTCAATAAATTCCACGTTCTCAACGACAGTAAAACCCTCCGCCATAAGTCCCGCAATCACAAGTGCCGCTCCGCCCCGAAGATCCG
>JAFADH010000332.1 GCA_023424995.1 Bacillota bacterium
ATCTATATACCGGTTTGCTATAATCGGAATAGTTTATCAGACACTTATTTTTGAAAAGAGATATTCCGTTCATGGAATGCCCTGGAGAGGAGCACGTATGAATTTTCATATTCCGCAAAAAGTAAATGAAATCATAGAAGAGCTGAGGAAGCATGGTTATGAGGCATATGCGGTCGGCGGCTGCGTCCGTGACATGATACTCGGCAGGGAACCGGAGGATTGGGATATTACTACCTCTGCGACACCCCGGGAGGTAAAAGGGATATTCCGAAGGACTGTGGATACGGGGATCCAGCATGGAACGGTTACAGTGCTTGCGGATAAGGAGCATTTTGAAGTGACCACTTACCGGCTGGACGGTGTGTATGAGGATAATCGCCATCCAAAGGAGGTTTCCTTTACCGCCAGCCTGTCGGAGGATTTAAAACGCAGGGATTTTACCATAAATGCCATGGCATATAATGAACAGGAAGGCTTTGTGGATCTCTTCGGAGGCAGGGAGGATCTGAAGAACGGCTTAATCCGCTGTGTAGGCAGTGCGGGGGAACGCTTTCAGGAGGACGCCCTGCGGATTCTAAGAGCAGTCCGATTCTCAGCCCAGCTTGACTTTCGGATAGAAGAGGAGACTTTACAGGCTATAAAAGCAAAAGTGGATAATCTTGAGCATATCAGTGCGGAACGGATCCGGGCTGAACTGACCAAGCTGCTGTTATCCGATCATCCGGACCGGCTTCGGGACCTGTATGAGCTGGGCATTACGGCAGTGGTGCTGCCGGAATTTGATGCCATGATGACTACGCAGCAGAAAAATATCCATCATATATACAGCGTAGGGGAGCATACCATTCATGCGGTGTCTGAGGTTGCGGGAGAACAGAAGGAGAGCCGGTTTGAATTAAAAGAACGGACCATCCTGCGGTGGACCATGCTGCTTCATGATATTGAGAAACCGCGTACCATAAGTATGGGCAAAGATGGTCAGAATCATTTTTACGGGCATCAGGAGAGAGGAGCTGTTACGGCTAAGAACATCCTCCGCCGGTTAAAATTTGATAATGATACCCTGGACACCGTGGTACACCTGATCCGCTGGCATGACTACCGCTTTGTTCTGACACCGTCCGGCATGCGAAAAGCAATGTCAAAGATCGGCAAGGAATATATGGAGCTGTTGTTTGAGGTGAACCGGGCCGATACTTCCGCCAAGAACCCAAAGCATATCAGGGAAAAATACGAGAAGCTGGAGGCTGCCGTCAGGCTGTATCATGAGATTGTCAATAAGCAGGAGTGTGTCAGCTTAAAGGAGCTGAAGATCAACGGCCGGGACCTGATAGCAATGGGCTTAAAGCCGGGCAAGGAGCTTGGGGATATCCTGAATATGCTGCTTGCCAAAGTGCTGGAGGAGCCGGAATTAAATGAAAGAGAAACCTTGCTGGCCTTAGCGGCAAGAATACGTGATAGTGAGTCTCAGAAGAAGGATTGAAGCTTCTTCTGAGATTTTTTTAAGCATGAATTTAGTTATCAATACATAAGATTTATAAAGGTTTGCCTTATGCAGGGCGAACACGCATTACCAATAAAACAGGGGTGCCGGACATTATACCATAGTGTATTGATAGGAGGATTAATCGTGGAGGACAGAAGCCAGGAAGCATTAAAAAGATATCGTCTTAAGATCTACAATATATATAGAGCCAGGGGTGCCTTTCTATTAGAAACCGACTGCGGGCTGAAACTTTACAAATGCTTCGAAGGCTCACGGAACAGGGCTTTGTTCGAGAATAAGGTAAAGGAGCATCTATTGCAGCTGGGTTATCCGAATACGGACCTGTTCGTTAAGACGACGGATGATGATATCATCTCCGAGGATGGAGCGGGGACCCAATATATCATGAAAAACTGGTTCTGGGGAGAGGAATGTAATCTGAAGGAGCTCTCCCAGATCGAGACGGCTTCCGCTAACCTGGCAAGACTCCATTGCCTCCTGCAGGATGTTGAGTTTACCAAAGAGCAGCAGGAGCATAATATCTCTCCGGATCTGACGGAGACCTTCGATAAGCGTAACCGCGAGCTGAAACGGGTCAAGGCTTATATCAGGGACAAGAGGCAGAAGAATGAATTTGAACTGGCATATCTGAATTATTATGATGATTTTTATGAGCAGGGTGTAACTGCAGCCAGCCGTCTGTCAGGTTCGAAATACCAGTCTTTGCTTAAGGAAGCAATCCGGCAGCAGAGCGTCTGCCATGGTAATTATACATATCATAACATTATCATGATGAAGAATAAAACGGAGGCCATAACAAAGACCTATATTCCTCCGGGATGGATTAACAAACAGCCCTTGTCGGTGGCGGAGCTGGGCGGAGGTCCGGGAATGATTGCCACAACTAACTTTGAGAAATCCTATATCGGCCTGCAGATCGGAGACCTCTATCAGTTTGTCCGTAAGGTCATGGAAAAGAATGACTGGGATATCCTGTACGGCAGCAATATCATCGAGGCTTATGACAGCATCAAACCCATATCCAAGGACGAATTATATGTCCTGTATCTCCTTCTGCTGTATCCGGAGAAATTCTGGAAGATTACAAACTTCTATTATAACGGAAAGAAATCCTGGGTATCCGGACGAAACACCCAGAAGCTTAATATCATAGGGGAACAAAACGAGAAGAAGGATATGTTCCTTCGCACCCTGGAGAGTATTCTGTAAGCAGAGATGCTTGTAAGATAAAACTTATTTCAAGTGATATATGAGGCCTATAGGATCAGTCTTTAGGACCTGAATTCATCTGGGCAGAAACAATGATTGAATATAAGCTGCAGGTAAGTTATAATCTCCTTATAATAATAAAGCGTAGTGAGCATGAACAAGCTTGCTGGAATCATGCGATCGGAGCTGGAGATCATGAAAAAGCCCATTGTTCATGAATAATGCCGGCAGATATTATATCGGCGCGAACGCGGTGAGTGTGCATAATCGATGCGAAGCATCTCTGCCATATGAGCTTGCGGATATGATACAATGAAAGCGGAATGATTTATTGAAGGATTCATTCAGAGGATACATACGATGGTGCAGAGTAAGAAACAAAAGAAACAATATAAAGTTATAGGAAGACCAATCTTAACCCTTCTTGCAGGGCTTGGGTTTCTTTCTGTTATTCTTCTGGCTATGATGCTGTCCGCCGGCAATGGTACGAGCGGCAAGGTATATCCCGATAAATCGGCGTCGAGGGATAAAGAACAGGAGGAACAGCAGGGCAGCTCCGGGGGTGATTTAATCCTTGCGATTGTTAAAGGGATCGATTTAGACAACCGTAAAATTGAATTATATGATGTTAATAATCAAAAATTAATCTCCCTGAGCTATTCCGGAGGCATTAACCTTACCGATAAATACGGTAAGATCATCTCCATGAGCCAGGTTGCGGTGGGAAGTATGGTGGATGCCGCCTATCTTGCGGATAAAGGCAAGCTGACGGATATGAATATCTCCACTAAGGCCTGGGAATATGCCGGTGTCAGCAATCTGGGCATTAACCGGAATACAAAGGTTATGAAGATTGCAGATAATAAGTACCGGTATGGGGACGACCTTCTGATTTTGGATAATGGAGAATTCATCCCCGTAACGGATCTGGCGGAACAGGATGAACTCCTGATCCGGGGGTTTGAAGAGACCATCTGGTCCATTACGGTTACCAGGGGACATGGCACGGTTATAATTCAGGATTACCAGAATTTCTTAGGGGATTACATAACAATCGGATATGAAGCCATGCAGCAGATCACGGAGGGGATGGAGATTACGGTCCGTGAGGGGAACTTTAACCTGACGGTTGAGAACGGTGAATATAGTGCGACCAAGAATATTACCGTTAACCGCAATCTGATCACCTATGTATCCCTTAAGGATCTGGGACCGAAAGCGGATGCCTTCAGCCGCATTACCTTTAAGATCACGCCTTTTGGAGCGGATCTTCTCATCGACGGAGAACTTACCTCTTATGCCAACCCCATAGAACTGACCTATGGAAAGCACAGTATTAAGGTGACCATGGGAGGGTATACCTCTTATGAAGGAACTCTGACGGCAGACAGTTCCAGTAAAACAGTATTAATTGATCTTCCGGAAGCGGCAAGCAAGAAGGAAGCAACCGTGAAGGAAACGGATTCAGGCAGTAATACGGGTACATCAACCGGTAACAATAATACCTCAGGAGAATCCGGTGATGATACGGGGGAAGCAGCGGATTCCGGTGATGCAGGCGCTGAAGATGCGGATGGTACGCAGCAGGAATCTCCGGCTGATTATTCCGACTTTGATCCGGGAGATATAGATGAGACCCATCTGATCTATATCAATGAGCCGGTGGGCGCTTCCGTATACATCGACGGCAACTATATGTGCAAAGCACCCGGAAGCTTTAAAAAGATTATCGGGACGCATGTAATAACCTTTATCAAGCAGGGCTATGAGACTATGAGCTACACCATAGAGATTGCAGATGATAACCTGGATTCCTATTTCACCTTCCCGAATCTTACGGCAAAGTAGCTTTACGGACTTCTCCGGTATGAGAATAGAAGCTGTGGCGGTATAATGACATATTCACCGATATTTCGACCGGCTGGCACGATATATGTCATAAATTTAAGAATTTCATATGATTATGATGTATGCATGGGAATCATGTCTACCGATTTTTCATCCTCTCTCTTTTCAAAATAGCGTATATAGGCTATAATGATTGTAAAATTATGGGAAAAGAGAGGGGATTTTTATGGTCCAATATTTGTTTGATAACAACTACATAATCTATACCTTTGCGGGACTTTGCATACTTGGCTTGCTGCTCAGGTTAACCGTGAATCTGGTATATGGGCATCTGGTGAAGGAATCGGACCGGTTGGGCGAGACGAAGAATAAGATGATGCGCCTTGTGAAGATGAAATACACTACCTGCTATAAATTAAAGCTGGGTGTGAATAATGTGGATACATTTGTGGATAAGAGTGTATCTAAGTTTCGCTTTTGTGGAATATTATTATCCACATGGGACAATATCTGTGGACAAGTTCTTTATCTGGCGCTTCTGCTGGTGCCTGTATCCGCGGTTTTCGGCGTTGCCATGCAATGTGGACAAGATCAGATTATATTGACCGGCGGTGTGGGAATACTGGCAAGTTCAATATTAATCTTTGTGGATAAAAGTACAAATATTGCAGTGAAAAAGAAGCAGTTTCGTATTAACATCCTGGATTATCTGGAGAATTTCTGCAAAATCAGGCTGGAGCTGGATGCTACCCATCCGGAGCTGGTAGAACAGTACCGTAAGGAGTATTTCCAGACCGTGGAGCACAGGCAGGCGGGCACAGCCGCCACAGCGGAGAAGATAAAGAAGGAGCCGAAGCCGGAAGTTAACCGGAGAAAAGAAGTAAAGCGGAAGAAGGAAGAAGAGAAACGATTACAGGCCCAGAAGAGGGAAGAAGAGTTAAGACAGGCGGAAGAAGCCAGAAAAGAAGAAGAGAGAAGAAAGCAGGAAGAACGGCGGCTGCTGGCTGCCAAGCGCAGGGAAGAGGAGCTCTTAAGGATAGAAGAAGAGCGTCAGGCGCTGGAGGCAAGAAGGACGGAGCAATTAAGAAAGCAGGAAGAGAAAAGGCTTGCCAATGAACGAAAGCAGAAAAAGCCGGATCCGAAGGAGGATATCCTGCATAGCCTGGAGGAAGAGCTGACACCGGTTAAGTCCCAGAGCAATATGGAAACGCTTGTTATGGGTGTGGATGAGATTGCCGCCATAAGGGAACAGGAGCAGAAGCCCCAGCCCAAACCGTCAAAAAGCCAGAGTATGGATATTCAGGAAGAAAAATTAATAGAGGATGTATTAAAAGAATTCTTTGCATAGAAGGATACCCATAGAAAATCATTGAATAATTAGTTTGCCTTTGTTAGAATATATTAAAAAAAGAAAGGATACGACAAACAATATGGCAAACAAGGTTACTTTTGATTATTCTGTTGCGAATAAATTCGTCTCCGAACCGGAGATCGATATGATAAAGACTTCGGCGGAAGCGGCTAAGCAGCTGCTTTTAAGCAGAACAGGCGCAGGAAATGATTATTTGGGATGGATCGATCTTCCCGTGGATTATGATAAGGAGGAATTTGCGCGTATTCAGAAGGCGGCTGCCAAGATTAAGCAGGATTCCGAGGTATTACTGGTCATCGGTATCGGAGGCTCTTATCTTGGAGCAAGGGCGGCCATTGAATTCTTAAGGCATAGCTTTTATAACTCCGTATCCAGGGAGATCAGAAAGACACCGGAGATTTATTTCTGCGGCAATAATATCAGCAGCAATTATATGAATCATCTGAAGGAGGTCATCGGTGACCGTGACTTCTCCATTAATATTATCAGCAAGTCCGGCACTACCACGGAGCCTGCCATTGCCTTCCGTGTATTCAAGAAGCTGTTGAATGAGAAATACGGCAGGAAGGAGGCGGCAGGAAGAATCTATGCTACTACGGATAAAGCAAGAGGAGCCCTTAAGAGCCTTGCCGCCGAAGAAGGTTATGAGAGCTTTGTTGTTCCTGATGATGTCGGGGGACGCTACTCCGTGCTTACGGCCGTAGGTCTCCTTCCTATCGCTGTCAGCGGTGCGGACATCACCAGGCTCATGGAGGGTGCGGCAAGCATGAGAGATTATTGCTTGAATAACCCCTATGAGAAGAATGATGCCGTTTTGTATGCCGCAGTTCGTAACATTCTCTTACGGAAGGGTAAAAGCATCGAGATTCTTGTTAATTATGAACCTTCCCTGCATTTTGTATCCGAATGGTGGAAGCAGCTGTACGGAGAGAGTGAAGGCAAGGATCAGAAGGGGATCTTCCCTGCGTCCGTAGACTTTACTACCGACCTGCATTCCATGGGCCAGTTTATCCAGGATGGTCAAAGAACCTTATTTGAAACCGTAATTAATGTGGAGAAGTCCGCTTCCGAGATCCTTCTGGAGGAGGAAGAGGTGGATCTGGACGGTCTGAACTATCTGGCAGGCAAGAGTGTGGACTTTGTGAACAAGAGCGCCATGAAGGGCACCCTGCTGGCACACACCGACGGCAATGTTCCCAATCTTGCAGTGACCTTGCCGGAGCAGAACGAATTCTATCTTGGGGAGCTGTTCTACTTCTTTGAATTTGCCTGCGGAGTCAGCGGATATCTGCTGGGTGTGAATCCTTTTGACCAGCCGGGTGTAGAAAGCTACAAGAAGAATATGTTCGCACTTCTGGGCAAGCCGGGCTTTGAGGCGCAGAGAGAAGAGCTGCTGAAGAGGCTGTAATAAGACCGCGGGAATAATTCAGAGATATAATAAGCTGCGGCAGGTACAATGCCGGCAGGCCGCATATCAAGTCCGCCTGCAGGCGTGGGAAGGCAGCGGGAGGTCAGGAACATGATCTTGTTTTTTAATATAAAGATGAGCAGTCGAGAGCTTCCTTATAACGTTTTACTGTCACAATAAAGATTTTTCAGAGTATAATATAATATGCACGATAGGCAGGTTAGCCCGTTTGAGTTCTTAATCTGCTTATTCATGGTAGAAGAAGGCAGCAGGCAGAATCTATGACGTAATAGGGTACATATCTTTGATCATTCGCAACCGAATCCCTATTACCTCATGAAAGAAAGAAGTGCGTTCTGCCTTGTTACCTTACCAGAAATATTCGGCTGCTTAACATAGATATGACAAACCGCCCCAATATCTTCCGATATCGGGGCGGATTTGTTATGCGCCCGGGGGGCGTTATGCAGATATACCTTCAAATCTATATTACGGCATCACTGCGATATATTGGTACATGAGTACAAAATGACAGAAGCTGCCGCCCATACAAAACAGATGGAAGATTTCATGGGAGCCGAAATATTTGTGCCTGTTGTTGAAGATGGGCAGCTTTAAGGCATATATGATCCCGCCGATGGTATATATGATGCCTCCGGCTAATAACCATACAAAACCGGCACCCGGCAGGGAGTTAATAATCTGTGTAAAGGCAAGCACGCAGGTCCACCCCATGGCGATATATACAATGGAAGAGAACCACTTGGGGCAGTGCACCCAGAAGCTGGTGACAATAATTCCAATCAAGGCAAGGCTCCATATAATTGCAAGCAGAAGGATTCCGATGCGTCCGCTGAGAGCTATTACGCAGATAGGGGTGTAAGTTCCGGCAATTAAGACATAGATAGCCATATGGTCCAGCTTCTTCAGAAGGCGATGGACCTTCACGGTTTTACCAAAGGTATGATATATTGTACTTGCACTGTATAATAGTATCATACTTAGTATAAAAATACCCAGAGAAATAATATGAATGCTGCTTGGCTGTCTGGCGGCCTTAATCAATAAAGGTGTAGCTGCGAATAATGCCATAAGCGTTCCGATAAAATGCGTAATCGCACTGCCGGGATCTTTAATTTTTTTTACCGACATAAAATCAACTCCTTTTAGTCTGATTGGGATTAGTTTGCTCATTTTGCTTTTGTTTATACATCACATAGATATAATATTATGATATGTAGTTTTCATTACTATGTTATGCATGAATACATACTACAACATATCGATTCAAAATGCAATACCTATTCTTTATCTTTTCAAGCAACATTTTATATGATATACTCAAAAAAGTAAGTAACAGGATATAATGGGGAGGAATCGGATGGATCTGCACGTTGGTGAAATCGTTAAGCTGAAGAAGCAGCATCCCTGTGGCAGCAGTGAATGGGAGATCCTCAGAGTCGGTATGGACTTCCGTCTCCGGTGCCTGGGCTGCGGTCATCAGGTCATGCTTCCAAGAAAACAGGTAGAGAAAAATATCAGACAGGTAAGAAAACCAAATGGAAATGATAATGGAACCGAACCAAAGACGAATATGTAAGCGGTGCCTGCTGAAGGACTTTGCACCGGAGGAATACCTGGATAATATGAGGGCATATCTGCAGGGTCTGGAAGAGGAGATTAGGACGGAAGAAGAATTATATAAGAAGCGGCTTGCTAAGTGCGAGCTCTGCGATAAGCTGAATGAAGGCATCTGCAGAATCTGCGGCTGCTTCGTCGAATACCGGGCAGCCATTAAGAATAAGAAATGCCCGGATATACACCCCAGATGGTAACGGGGTATATCAAAAGAAAGGTAAGAAACGTATGAAATATATACTGTTCGACCTGGATGGAACCATAACGGATCCGAAGCCGGGAATAACAAAATCCGTGCAATATGCCTTAAGGGCATTTGGAATTGAAGTGGAAGATCCGGATTCTTTGTGCAGCTTCATCGGACCGCCGCTTATGAAATCCTTTCAGGAGTATTATGGCTTTGATGAGGCGGCGGCGAAAAAAGCAGTGGAAAAATACCGTGAATATTTCTCTGTCACAGGATTATATGAGAATGCGGTGATAGAGGGCATGGAATTACTTCTGTCCCGCTTAAGACAGGAGGGTAAGCTCTTAATCGTGGCAACCTCCAAGCCGGAATATTTTGCGAAGAAGATACTGGAGCATTTTCATCTGGATGGATATTTTACCGATATCTGCGGATCAGAACTGGACGGAAGGCGCACCGCGAAGGAAGAAGTCATCCGTTATGCTTTAGAGAGGAACAAAATATCGGACTTAAAGGATGCGGTTATGGTGGGAGACAGGCTGCATGATATGGAGGGAGCGAAGGCGGTCGGCATGGCCTGTGTCGGCGTATTATTCGGCTATGGCAGCCGGGAAGAGCTTCTGGAGGCCGGCGCGGACCGGATCGCTGCGACGGTAGAAGAGGTATATGAGATCCTTACCGCCCGATAAAGGGCAGATTACCGGGATAGCCGGAACCCCGGCATGTGAATGCTCTGTGACGGACAGACAGATTATTCAATAAAATTAATATGAATATCAGTACGAAAGGATGGGAAGAACAAATGAAATTTATATCATGGAATGTTAATGGGCTTAGAGCTTGCCTGAATAAAGGCTTTGCGGATTTTTTCCGTGAAGCGGACGCCGATTTCTTCTGTCTTCAGGAGACGAAGCTGCAGCCCGAACAGGTGGAGATTGCATTCGAAGGCTATCACCAGTACTTTAATTCGGCGGTTAAGAAGGGATATTCCGGAACTGCCGTATTCTGCAGGAAGGAACCAATAAAGGTCAGCTATGACCTGGGGATGGACAAGCATAATGAGGAAGGCAGAGTGATCACCCTGGAGTACGAGGACTTCTATCTGGTTACCGTATATACGCCGAACTCCCAGCATGAGCTGGCCAGACTTGGTTACCGTATGGAGTGGGAGGATGATTTCCGCGCCTATCTGCTGGAGCTGGACAGGAAGAAACCGGTGATCATCTGCGGAGACCTGAACGTAGCCCACAAGGAGATCGATCTGAAGAATCCCAAGTCCAATACCAAGAATGCCGGCTTTACGCCTCAGGAACGGGAGAAGATGACGACCCTTCTTGACAGCGGCTTCATCGATACCTTCCGTTATAAATATCCCGATGCAAAGGACGCGTATACCTGGTGGTCCTATATGTTCAAGGCCAGAGAGAAGAATGTGGGCTGGCGTATCGATTATTTTCTTGCATCAAGACGGCTGGAAGACCGGATCGAAGATGCCGTCATTCATTGCAGCGTAATGGGCAGCGACCACTGTCCGGTGGAGCTGATTTTAAAATAGTCAATAAGTCGCATATTATGCCGGAATGTCAATATATGTATCGCTCATGCTTGTAATTATATATAAAAATAGTTATACTGCATATAAAGCTTATAATAGCACTAACGCAAACGGGGGATAAAATTCCATGGAGGCAGTGAGAATTAGAACAGACCAGGCTAAGTCTGGAATGACAGTCGCATCGGATATATATAACTCAGGAGACCAGCTCATTATAACCAAGAACACGATATTGGATGAACGGATGATTGACAAGCTGCGCTATTATAACATCTATGGCATATTGATATATAAACTGGATGATGCCAGGGCGGTAAAGGAAGAATCTTATATCGAGGTGCTCCGCAGCACGCAGGAATTCAAGCGCTTTAACCGTACCTTTGTAGACACGGTAAGCAATGTGGAAAATAGCTTTACCGAAGTGCTCTATGGACAGAAGGAGCTGAATATAGAAGAGCTGCTGGCGGATACGGACCGTATATTAAGAGAAGGACGCAACGGGGTCCATATTCTGGAGATGCTTCATGGGATTCGCAATTATGATGACTTGACCTTTGTCCACTCCCTGAATGTGTCGATTATCTGCAGCGTATTCGCAAGCTGGCTGAAATTGTCACAGGAGGATGCCAGGATACTGACCCTGGGCGGGATGGTTCATGATATCGGCAAGATGCTGGTGCCAAAGGAGATTATTACGAAGGCGGGCAGACTGACCGAACAGGAATTTAAGATAATGCAGTCCCATACGGTGAAGGGATATCAGGCGATTAAAGATTCACAGCTGGATATTCGGGTAAAATATGCGGTACTGATGCATCATGAACGGTGTGACGGCTCCGGATACCCCAACGGGTTTACGGCGGATAAAATCCATAAGTTTGCCAAGATTATCGCAATCGCTGATGTATATGATGCCATGACCTCCAACCGGCATTACCGGAATGCAATCTGTCCCTTTGAGGTAGTTGCTAATTTTGAACGGGACGGCTTCCTGCTCTTTGATCCGGGATATCTGATGACCTTCCTGGAACATATCGTCAACTCTTACATGCACAATGCTGTTCGTCTGAATGACGGCCGTGAGGGCGAGGTGATCATGATAAACAAGCTGGCATTATCAAGACCTGTGATACGTGTCGGTTCCGGTTTTGTTGACTTATCCAAGGATCATAAATTAAAAATCGTTGAGATCATATAAATACATATTGAATCAAGACCATATAGAGAAGAGCACCGCCTCCTATGCTGAGAAGGGTGTTCTTTTTCCATATATGAAGCGCCATGATAAGGAGGATGCTGACAGCCTCCGGTATGCCGTAGGGTGTCCGTGTTATTGAGGTATCCTTAAGACAGTAGACCACCAGCATGCCGATGATCGTAAAGGGCAGTACATCTGCCAGATATTTTATGTATTTAGGAATCCTGCGGTTCTCCGGGAATAACAAAAAAGGGAGGGCTCGAGTAAGCACAGTGCCGAGTGTTACCACCCCGAAGAAGACGAATAATTCTATTGTATTGTAATCCATACGATCCTCCGATCAACTCTCCGGTTATATGTCAATTAACCTTCTCCGGTGCTTCTTTCGATACCGCCTCCCGGTCTTTTCTTTCCAGGGGCTTTTTTAATACCGTTACCAGAATCAATATCATGGCCATGGCTGGGATGATAAAATCTGAGGCTCCGAAGACGAGCCTGCAGGATATGGCGCTGACGATACCGATAACAGCCGGAATATGATTCTTTGCCGTATGCCATTGGTTGATCAGAATTACAACAAACAAAGCCGTCAGCACGAAATCAATCCCTCCGGTATTAAAATGTACCATGCTTCCGAGAACTCCTCCGATAACGGAGCCTGCCACCCAGTAGAGCTGGTTCAGCAGGGAGATAAGGAAATAGAACCACCTGCGTTCTATATTCTCAGGAACCTTGGCGGAGCAGACGATGGAGAAGGTTTCATCCGTAAGGGAGAATATGAGGTAGGGCTTTAGCCTGCCGGTGCCGCGGTATTCCTTCAGCATGGAGATTCCGTAGAATATATGTCTGGCATTCACAGCCAGTGTCATAAGGAAAGCACCCAATGGGTCAAAGCCTGCAGCCAGAAGGGCTACGGATACGAACTGCATGGAGCCGGCATAGACGAATATACTGGCAATCATGATCCAGAACAGAGAGAAGCCCTTGCTGTCCATCAGGATCCCGTAGGCAGCGCCTAATACCAGATATCCTGTCAGTACGGGGATTGTATAAGGAAGAGCAGCCCGCAGGGCTGCTTTTATTTGCTTCATAATAAAACTCCTGTCTTTGCTGTACCGCTTGAATATAGTAAGTTCCGATCTGTTATCCGGGAATAGCTTCTATCCGGTCCATTAGGTTATCTCTTGGAGGAACCGGAGTATACCGGTGTAAAATCTGAACTGTCCGCACAGACAAAACCGGAAAACCGGTCCACCAGCTTATCAAAGTGAGGAGTAACCACAGGAAGGTCGGTATCGCAAAGGCTGATGGCGAAGATGGTTTTTATATTGCGGTTTTTTATGAAAGCAGCATCGGAAGGGTCTTTAAAGTCAGGTGCCAGAGGTTCAAAATCCACAAAGTTCTGATTGGATAACTCCAGCTCCACGATATTCATATCCTCCCATAGTTGAATAGTGAATTCCTTCTCCTCCTCAAAAAGGGAAGCAATATCCCTGGCATTTACCTGGGATGAGGTCATATAAAGAAGGTCAATGTATTGTTTAAAATCCTTTTGATTGCCTTTATTCTTAGCTTTCATTGTCATTATCCTTTCAGGACGATAGGATGGAAATTGACTTGTCCCGTGTCATATAAAAAGTATCCCAATAATTATAATATAATACTAAAGTATTAGCAATCCCTTTAAAGTATCTGTTTGCTGACATAGGAATGACAAATTAGATAATTATTATTGATTCAGTAAGTTAAAAGGAGGTCTATATGAGATATTTAAGAAGAGTTTTATATCTGCTTTTAATCATAGCACTGATTATAAATACTGTAATTCCGCTGCAGAGAGCGGAGGCGGCTTCCAAATACGGAGTAATAATAGGCGATAAAGCCTATAACTATAAGCTGTATAGCAATCTGACAGTGATATCACCGTCAGGGAATATCATGGTAAGGGCTTACAGTCTGTGCAAAGCATTGGGATTAACCTATTCCTATGATAAAGAAACCAGGAAGCTTACGATTAAAAATCCGAACAATGGGAAATACCTTGTGTATACCAGAGGAAGCAAGACATTTTATTACTATTCCGGCGAAAAGGCAAAGCCTGCTTCTAAGACAGCCACATATAAATGCTATTATGACAGCGGCTCAAAAAGCAATGTAATTCATGCTTCTACGTTAAGCTACATAGTCAGCTATAATTATTATAAAGATGTATCAAAGCATTATTACGGCAAGATGGGTTATAAGGGCATCTTCTCCTATAGCATCAACAGCTACAGCAGCTATGATATTCCCATAACTGATGCCGTAATCGACTATGTAAATGCCAAGACCTATAAATCAGCGAAGGAGCTTCTGGATGCGGTCCGTCTAAACATGATTATGCGGAAGAGCGGAATTATTTTAAAAACCAACCGGGCAGTCATGAATGAGATAGGCTCCTCCAGCACCATACTGGATGTTATACTGGGAATAGACAGTAAGGATACCTCCAAGGATGCAGATTATCTTTCCCTGTTAATTGACAACATTGAGCAGAAATGGTCTTATACCAATAAAAAATTGGTCTATCCGGATGGCCGTGAAGAAATTGTTAATTCCGGCAGTGACCCCGCAACCCTTACCATTAATATTAAATATGAATCCACCTTAAAGCAGGAACGGATAGTGGACAGCTTGACGGCAAGGATCATAAAATCCTTAAAGCTGACCGATGCAACGGATTATGAGAAGGTGAAGAAGATCCATGACTATATCATAAATCTTGCACAATATGACACCACTTATATCAGATCCTCAGCTTATGATATTCTTGTGCATAAAACCGCCGTCTGCGAAGGATATACACTGGCGGCATACCGCCTGTTCACCGATGCGGGGCTGGAAAGCAGGATAATCATCGGGAAGGCAAAAGGTGAGGATCACGCCTGGAATATCGTAAAGGTGGATGGGCAGTGGTACAACATCGACCTGACCTGGGACGATCCGATCAGCAGTACGGGAAAGCCGGTATTGCGTTATGATTATTTCTTAAAGAATGAAGCGGACTTTAAGGACCATAAGCGGCTTGACCAATATAATACCGCACTTTTTAAAGCAACGTATCCCATTGCCAAGAAGAGCTATTGATTGCAGATATACACAATTAAATGACAGGTGCCTGAACGGAATTTATTTTATTTATACTTGTAATCAGGTATAAAAAGGAATATACTTATCTGCAATATAAGATATTGTGCTTCTTTTTAATTCATATAAATATTATTCATAAATGTGGCGGTATCTTAATGAACCGTACACGGGATAATATAAGTTATCAGAAGTTGCATTCCAAACTTCTGATAAAAGGCGCTGTTCTTGCGCCGTGCATCTCGATTATCGGAATTTCAATTCCGATAATATAAGTTATCGGAAGCTGCATCACTCATGTGGCTCGGGAGGCATAATATTAAAAATCTGCTTTGATCCTTTGTGACAGAGACGGTATTAGTCATTTCATTAAATGATGTCTTTTTTGTCTGCGATCAAAAGCGGATGAGAAAGACTTTTTTATTGGAGGCAGCAATTATGAGCAGCAGGTATACCATACAATCCTTTCTGGAAGCAAAGCATAAGAAAGAGAAGATCACCATGTTAACTGCCTATGATTACTCCATGGCACAGCTCATCGACAGCAGCGGGATCGATGCTGTTCTTGTGGGGGATTCTCTGGGTATGGTGGTACAGGGGCATGAGAATACCCTGGAGGTGACCATGGACCATATGGTCTATCATTGCCGGTGTGTATCCCGGGGAGTGAAGGATGCTTTTATCGTAGGTGATATGCCGTTCTTATCCTATCATATCAGTACCGAAGAAGCCGTGCGCAACGCAGGCCGCCTGATCCGGGAGGGGAAGGCAGGTGCAGTAAAGCTGGAGGGCGGTAAGAATATGATCGCGCCTGTTAAGGCAATCGTAAGAGCTCAGATTCCTGTGATGGGACATATCGGATTAACTCCCCAGTCCGTTAATATTCTGGGAGGCTTTAAGGTACAGGGGAAGGAAGAAGCCCAGGCAAAGTCACTGATCGAGGACGCGCTCGCTCTGGAAGAAGCGGGAGTATTCAGTATTGTCCTTGAAGCAGTTCCGGAGGAGCTGGCCAAAATCATAACGGAGAAGGTCGGTGTTCCCACGATCGGAATCGGAGCGGGCCGCTATTGCGACGGCCAGATACTGGTGATCAATGATATCCTGGGAATGTATTCTGATTTCACTCCAAAGTTTGTAAAGCAGTATGCCAATTTAAAGAATGCGATCAATGATGCCTTGACCGGATATATTCAGGAAGTGAAAACAGGACAGTTCCCGGAGGAAAAGCATACCTTCACCATTGACGAAGCAGTACTGACGAAGCTCTATTAAAAATAGCAGTAATAATAAAATCCAAAAGTGAAAGAGCTCCTTACAGTTATCATACCGTACAGGGCTATACAGAACTATACAGAACAATCCGGAAGGAGCTTATATGAACACATATATGACAGATAGATTATTACACGGAGGATGGCGATGAGTCTGGTAAGAACAATCAAAGAATTACACAATTGGCTGGAAAGCAGCAACAGAAGGAATTTGTCACTGGGTTTTGTTCCCACCATGGGATATCTGCACGAGGGTCATCTGTCATTGATCAGACAGGCAAAGGCAGATAACGGGATAGTTGCGGTCAGTATCTTTGTGAATCCCACCCAGTTTGGTCCGGGCGAAGATTATGAGAAATATCCCCGGGATATCGAACGTGACTATAAGCTTGCCATGGAAGCCGGTGCGGATGTTATCTTTTATCCGGAGGTAAATGAAATCTATCTGCCGGGTGCAGCTGCGGAAGTGGAGGTAAAGGGCGAGCTTACAAAAAAATTATGCGGTGCCTCCAGACCCACACATTTTAAAGGAGTTACCACGGTGGTGAACATCCTGTTCAATATCATCCGTCCGGACCGGGCATATTTCGGACAGAAGGATGCCCAACAGGCAATTGTGATCCGGAGAATGGTACGTGACCTTCATATCCCCGTAGAGATCGTGGTCTGCCCCATCGTAAGGGAAGCCGACGGGCTTGCCTTGAGTTCAAGAAATGTATATCTGAAGCCGCAGGAGCGCAGCCAGGCCGTATCTCTTTACCGCGGATTGCAAAAGGCCCGCGAATACCTGGCATCGGGTACGGAGGGCAGTAACAGTACGGAAAGATTAAAAGATGTGATACGCCGGGAAATCCTGCAGGAATCCCTGGCTGATATAGAATATATCGAGATACTTGACAGCGAAACCTTAGACCAGATCAATACGATTGATGCCGGGCGGAAGGTGCTGGCAGTGCTGGCAGTCAGATTCGGTAATACCAGGCTGATTGATAATATGGTGTTGGAAAAGGGGAGCAGGTAAGATGAAGATCATAATAACGGCAGGCAAAACCACAGAGCGGATAGATCCTGTCAGGAAGATCACAAATTCCGCCACAGGGAGGCTCGGCAGCCTGATCGCTGAAGAATTCGCCGGACAAGGGAAGGACAGGATGGATCAGATCTATTATATCTGCGAGAAGGGGACTATTGTTCCCGAACTTAATTGCTTGGAGACTGTAACCGTAGAAGGAGTGAGTGGTGTGAAGGATAAGCTCACCGAACTTCTTACCTCCTATGAAATCGATGCTGTAATTCATACCATGGCAGTAAGCGACTATACCGTAGACCGCTTAACCACAGAGGAAGGTCTCTCGGAGTTCCTTGCCGGCAGGCTTTCTTCTGTGAATAAGCATAATAATCAGGTGTTCCTGAGCGAACCGCTGCTGGCTGAATTTATCAGGTCCTGTATAAAAGAGAATGACCGTTTGCTTGACAATCGTAACAAGGTCGGTTCTAATATTGATAACCTGATACTTTCCATGAAGCAGACGCCCAAGCTGATCGGTTTGATCAAAGCCTTGCAGCCGTCAACCATACTTGTTGGTTTCAAGCTGCTGAAGGATGTGGAGAAGGAGGTGCTGATAGATACCGGATATGAACTGCTCCTTAAAAATAACTGTGATTTAGTGCTTGCCAATGATTTAATGGATATTCGAGGCGACAGCCACACAGGGCTGCTTATTGCACCGGATAAATCGTATACATCCTATGGGACAAAGAGTGAAATTGCGTATGGTATAGTGAAAGAGGTCATGAAACTGATAAAAAAGAGGGGGAATCAGCCATGAAGAATATAATTCTGGGCGTAACGGGCAGTATTGCCGCTTATAAAGCTGCCGATATTGTTAATATACTCACTAAGGAGGGTTATAATGTCGATGTGATTATGACAAAGGGAGGGATGGAATTTATCACGCCCCTGACCCTTCAGACACTTTCAAAAAACAGAGTTTATACCGATGTGTTCCAGGAGGACTATCCCCGGAATATAAAGCATATATCCCTTGCGAAGAAAGCCGATCTGCTGCTGATAGCTCCTGCTTCCGCCGACATCATAGGCAAGCTGGCGGGAGGGATAGCGGATGATATGCTCACCTCCGTCGTACTGGCGGTACGGGATATTCCGCGTTATATTGCTCCCGCCATGAATACGAATATGTATGAGAACCCGATCGTCCGGGATAACCTGCAAAAGCTCCGGGCATACGGCTTCCGAATTATTGAGCCGAAGGAAGCGCGGCTTGCCTGCGGGGACCTGGGTAAAGGTGCCCTGGCAGATGTGGATACGATTATAAAGACAGTAAAAGAAGCCATACCATCGGAGCCGGAATGATGAATCCGGGATCAGTCCATATGAATTATGCCGGCTAATGCTATGAATATGATAAAATTCAGTGCATAATTATTTAGATGATTATTTGACAATAAATGCATTATGATTTATAATATATTATAAAAATGTGATTTGATACACATTATAATATATAATTATGTGATAAATATCACATAAAAGTCTGCTATTATGTGATTTTATATATAGTCTATAAAAATGTGAGGCGTTATAATGGAACGATTGATCCTTAGCGAATTACTTAAGTGGAAGGAATCGAAATATCGGAAGCCGTTAATTCTAAAGGGAGTCCGTCAGGTAGGAAAAACCTGGGTGCTTAAAGAATTCGGAAAAAGATATTATGAGAATGTGGCATATTTTAATTTTGACGAGAATGAAGAATATAAACAATTCTTTGAAACCACCAAGGATGTCAGCCGCATTATACAAAACCTGATCTTTGCCGGTGGTCAGAAAATAATACCCGGACAAACCTTAATTATATTCGATGAAGTACAGGACTGTCCGAAGGTAATTAATTCAATGAAATATTTTTGTGAGAATGCGCCGGAATATCATGTGGCATGCGCGGGCTCCCTGCTTGGGATTGCTCTTGCAAAACCATCTTCCTTCCCTGTGGGAAAAGTGGATTTTATGCATATTTATCCTATGACCTTCACAGAATTCCTTATGGCAAACGGTGATGACAATCTTACCGGTTATATGAAGAATGCAGATAATCTTGAACCAATTCCTTCCGCATTCTTTAACCCTCTTTATGAAAAACTGAAGATGTATTTCGTAACGGGGGGAATGCCGGAGCCTGTTAAGATGTGGACACAAGAGCGGGATACGGAACTCATACAGTCTTCTTTATCCAACATTATTAATGCATATGAGCGGGATTTTGCAAAGCATCCCGATATCAGGGAATTTCCAAAGATATCATTAATATGGAAGTCCATCCCTTCCCAGCTGGCGAAGGAAAATAAAAAGTTTATTTATAAGGTTGTTAAGGAAGGTGCCAGGGCAAGAGAGTACGAAGATGCATTGCAGTGGCTGGTGGATGCGGAGCTTGTCAGCAAGATCTATCGAAGCGGTCAGCCGGGATTGCCCATATCTGCTTATGATGACCTGTCAGCATTTAAAATATATTTGGTTGATGTAGGATTATTGCGCAGGCTGGCTCTGCTTTCACCATCCGCATTTACGGATGGGA
Source organism: Bacillota bacterium (assembly GCA_023424995.1). Taxonomy (GTDB): domain Bacteria; phylum Bacillota; class Clostridia; order Lachnospirales; family Lachnospiraceae; genus Mobilitalea. The sequence goes on from JAFADH010000332.1 coordinate 19,910, forward strand.
ACAGACTATTTACAGAATTTAAGGGAGCACTTAGTGAGAACTATGTATTACAGGCGCTTGGAAGCCAGATAGAGGTCGTCCCGAGATATTGGTCCATGATCAATCCTGCCTACGAGATAGACTTTATTATTCAGCGGGAGAATGATATCTTTCCGGTAGAGGTTAAATCAGAAGATAATTTAAAAAGCATCAGCCTTAGAAAGTATAAAGAAAAATATAATGATAAGGTTAAGCTGCGCATCCGTTTTTCACTGGATAATTTAAAATTGGATGGAGATATCCTTAATATTCCGCTTTTTATGGCGGACCATGCGGACCGGTTGATCGGGCTGGCTTTAAGCAGGCTGTAATTATATGATTTCGAGCTTATTGGTTATTTATTATAATACGAGGGAGCTTTTTATGAGACGGTTTATTTTACTTATAATAGTCGGACTATCCCTGCTTTCAGGCTGCGGCAGGGAACAGGAGGCGGAGAAAGCGTTATATCAGCCGGACGCCGGGAAAGAATTATTAACGGATACAACAGGCAGCGATATTATTCGGGAATTATCGGCTTCCGGTGCGGCAGAGGATATTACGGAAGAGGCTCCTGCGAATGCTGCAGCGGATAACGGCACGGAGGCTTTTGTTACGTTAAAAGAGGATGGAAGCATTGAATTTGACCTAAGGGAGGCCGCTTCGGTTCAGATACAAAGTGTGCCTGATTATAAAGGAATTAAAATTACAGATACGCAGACAGTGAATGAGGTCAGCGGCAGGTTTCATGCTTTTAAACCGCGTACAGAAGGTAATGATAAGCCGGAGTACAATTATACCCTGACGTTCTGCGATGTCTCAGGGAATGAATTAGTCAGTCTCAAGGTTTATGAGAATTTTACCATAGGTTATGATGGAGTAACCTATTATGATGAGACAGAGCAGTTATATATATGGCAGGTCAGAGAACTATATATTGAAGCCATAAGAGATACTTTTACTTATGATAGTACTTCATTTACAGCAAATGGTGCTGGATTCAATCTGAAGGAGCTTGATAACAGTATCAATGCAATCACAAATTATACCTGGTTCGGCAGCACGGAGTTTCCGGATCCGGCCCTGTTCCTGGAGTGCCATATCAGTCCCAAGGTAGGGTACGGTGCTGTATTTGACGTAGAAAAGATGGATTTTGTATTTGGAGCGTACGGAGCACCTTTTGCCTGCAATTCTTCTGCCGGCAGTATTGTCTATGCATTTGAAGACAGTGTATATAATTACTGGGGAGATATCCTTTATCAGAATAATGATAAAAGCGTCTTTATAGGAGATCTGGAATATGATGCCAAAGCAGGCAGTTCGATTGTGATCACCCTGCAAAGTATTCAGAGAGAGGAAAGTCATTCTGTTACCAGATTGAACTACCATCCGGCGCCTTATTCTCCTGAAGATTATGGATTGGCCGGAAGAGAAGACGGAGAGCTTTTAGCTGAATTCAATGCTGACCTAACTCATGATGGGGCCGATGAGAGTATTACGGTCTCCATGATTGAAGCTGGCGGAGAGCTGATAGTTTTAAAGGTATTAAATACAGCGGGAGAAATCCTGTGGATTGAGACCGCCCATACTGCCCATGCCGGATGGAACACGATCTATCTGTGTGAATTAGACGGGAAAAAGTACCTGCTGGCTTTTAATCCTTATCAGAATACAGGCACGGCATCCTTTACTTATGTGCTGTTTCATCTGACCGGTCCGGGGACAATTGAGACAGCCGACAGCGGCTATTATGGATTTAGTTATGGAGCGGACGAGGGGACAGAAGGAGCTTTTGATGAAGCGGTCTTCAGAACCTTTGCTGACCAGGTAAATATCTATCTGAAGAATAGCCGGCTTCTGATGAGTACGGAGGGAGGAGAACCGCTTTTCAGCACCGGGGATAATCATCTGCCTGCACCGAAAGAATATGAGACGGACAGGTGGATAGCATCCATCAGAAATAGTCTGTACTGAGGCTTCGTTAAAGTTTTCTTTGACAGCTGTTTTACAATATGCTACAATTCAACTGTAAAATTATAATGATGATAATGAAAGGATGGTTTTGATGTCGGTATTAACTGTAAGCGAGGTTCGTGCTAACTAGCACATAACTTAACATGTGTAGGGTACATTGTGTTACCTTTTTCTTTTTGTACCTTACTTTACGCCTCTACAGTCAATACTCGCAAAACTGTCTTGCTATAGATGAATTCCGCTGCCGTCAGGCAGGTCATTTATCCGAATCCAAGGCATAATAGGTGTATCCTGTTATGCCTTTTTGATTCGTCATAAATGCTTGTGAAAGAAGCTTCTATATGCTGACATCAGCCCACAGGGAGTATTCCAAGGTTATGTATTGGCGGACTTTCTGTGGGCTTTTAAATTATCAGGGACGATCCGCGGAGCACCTTATGCGGATCCGAATGAAAAAAACAGGAGTGAAAGAAATGATAGATAAATCAATGACAGCATTGGAATTTAATAAAATACTGGCAATGCTCGGCGAATATGCGGCATCGGATAATGCCAGGAGGAAACTGACACAACTCAAACCAATTTTAAATGAGCGTGAGGTAAATGCCAGGATCAATGATACAACGGAAGGAAGAAAGATTCTGGACCATATCGGTTCACCGCCCCTGGCCGGTATGAAGGATATGGAGATGCTATTGGAGCTTAGCGAGAAGGGAGCCATGCTGATTCCGGAGCAGCTGACTGAGGTGGGTCTGTTCATCACTGCCTGCAGGAGGATGAAAAGCTTTCTTAAGAGAGCGGAATTTCTCAATATAGGTCTTGCAGGCTATGGAGGTTCCATTGATGAACTGCTTCAGCTGTCAGACCGGATCGAAACCTCCATCCGTTATAATACGGTGGATGACAATGCTTCTAAGGAGCTGAAGAGCATCCGGCGTGAGATGGAGCAGCTTCGGGTACAAATGAAATCAAAACTGGAGAATCTGCTCCGCAGCAGGAAGGAATGGTTCAGCGAGGGCTTTGTATCTGCCAGAAACGGACATTTTGTGCTTCCGGTTAAGAAGGAGTATAAGAATCAGATCAGCGGTTCCGTATTGGATATTTCCTCTTCCGGATCAACTTATTTTATGGAACCGAATGCGGTAGCCAAGCTGAAGGAGGAACTGTCCTTACTGGAGATTGGGGAAAGTAACGAGGAACGCAGAATCCTCTATGAACTGACGGCACTGGTGTGTGAGAACGCACCTGCGATCCGGCTGAATATGGAGGCAATGGAAACTCTGGATTTCATATTCGCCAAAGCAAAGCTTAGCCTCGATATGAAGGCGGTTCCGGCAGATATTAATACAAACCGCATAATAAGAATTGTGAACGGAAGGCATCCGCTGATAAAGAAGGAGGAATGTGTGCCTCTGAATTTCACCCTGGGAGAGGAAATTAACGGTATCGTAATTACCGGACCGAATACCGGCGGTAAAACAGTAGCATTAAAGACGGTCGGACTGATGCAGCTTATGGCGCAGAGCGGTCTGCACATTCCCTGTGAATATGCCCGGTTTGGCATGCGGAATGCCGTCCTGTGTGATATCGGAGACGGACAGAGCATCACGGAGAACTTATCCACCTTCTCCTCCCACATCTCAAACATTATCAGCATCATAAGCTATATCAACGAGGACAGTCTGGTTCTGCTGGATGAACTGGGTTCCGGCACCGATCCGGCGGAGGGTATGGGCATCGCAGTTGCCATACTGGAGGAACTGGGGCGAAAAAAATGCCTCTTTGTCGCTACCACTCATTATCCGGAGATCAAGGAATATGCCAATAAGACAGCGGGCCTGGTGAATGCTAAGATGGCATTTGACAAAGAAAGCCTTAAGCCCTTATACCGCCTTGAAATCGGGGAGGCAGGCGAAAGCTGCGCCCTCTATATTGCCAAACGGCTGGGCCTTCCCGGAAGGATGCTGGAGCGTGCTTATCAGGAGGCATATGGGAAGGAACCTTCTTCATATTCCCATATGCCGTACCCTGCAAAGGAAGCTGAGCCGGAATTACCTGATGGTACGGAATATAAATCAAAGTATGGGGCCATTATTTCCGCAGGTGCAGATTCATCAGGCACAGACGCTTCCGGCATAGCTCCTGCGGTCATTCCGCGCATCGAGAAGGCTCCTGCAGAGAAGCAAAAGCCGGTCAGTACACGCAGCCGGCGCTTTCAGGTGGGAGATAGTGTCGTAGTATATCCCCAGAAGAAGATCGGCATCGTATTCCGTACAGCCAATGAAAAGGGAGAGGTAGGAGTGCAGATACAAAAGAAAAAGGAGTTCGTCAGCCATAAACGGTTACAGCTCAAGGTATCCGCTTCCGAGATGTATCCGGAGGATTATGATTTCTCCATTATATTTGACAGTGTGGCTAACCGAAAAGCCAGACATAAGATGGAGAAGGGCTATCAGGAGGACCTGGTGATCACCTACGAGCCGGAGGAGCTATAATCGGAGTGCTGGGCTATTCTGCCTGCCGGTTATTATATTTTGGAGTCGCCATGGTTGTAAAATAAGTGCCCGATATCATGATTAATAAAGCAATGATAAATGTAATACCAGGGAGCTGACGAAACATAACCAGTGAAATTGATACTCCGATAAAGGGTGCGATTGCATAATATGCACTGGTCTTCGCAGCTCCCAGCTCCCGCTGGGCATATACGTAAAAATATATGCTGAGACCGTAGGATACAAACCCCAGCAGCAGTGCGGCAAATATGTACGGCATATGGAAGGAAGCTTCTCTTCGGAGCAAAGACAGGAAAAGAGTTCCCGTACCGGAACCAAAACCCTTAATAATAACGACCTTAAGGGTATCCTTCCGGGACAGCATCCTGGTGCAATTGTTCTCAAAGCCCCAGCAGATACAGGCTGATAAGGTAAAAAGCGAGCCGAAGGAAAAGGATAAGCTGCGGATATTCTCAACAGACAATATCATACTGGCCAGTGTAATCAAGCCGATTCCAAGCCATAGCCGCCGGTTGATTGCTTCTTTAAAGATAAAATATGCAATTAGCGAGGTGGTAACAATTTCAAAGTTATTCAGGAGGGATACATTAGCCGGAGTGGTAAGGGAAAGCCCGAGCATCAGAAAAACAGGCGCGGCAATATCCAATACGATCATACCGAGGATATAGGGCAGTTCTCTTTTTGTTAACTGCAATTCATCCCCTGCCCTGTTCGTTCTGTTCCGGAAGGCAGCAATAAAAGACATCCCCATGCCTGCACCCAGATATAAAAGGGACGCAATAAAAGTCGGGGAGAGCTTAACCAATAATATTTTGGAAACGGGCGAGCTGACGGCATATAAAGCCGCAGCAAGAATAGCCCATAATATAGAGATCTTTTGCTTCAATACTACATGACCGTCCTTTCCTGTCATATTAACTATATCCCCCCAGGGGGGATATTTTGATTATAGCATATCGGCAGCATAAGTCAACTGGGTTCTATCATTTACCATCAATTGTATGGAAACAAATGGTTGACATATCCGGGTTTTGCTTATATAATCAATAAATATAAAAGTTTATGAATATATAAGCAAATGCGCTTAGATTAGTTTCTAGGCGCTTTTTTATCCCCATGCAGGCATAAGTATTATGAGCCTGGGTTCACGTTGTGTACATAAGTTAAATTATGAATGTGGATTTATATAGTGTGCATGAGATCGCAATGCAAGTGCGGATTCATATTGCATATGAGTATCCGAATTATAAACGCAGAACACATTGGGATAATGGAAATGGAGGCCTTTATGATCCGACTTGAAAATGTTAATAAGTTCTTTGGTACCCTGCATGTCTTAAGGGACATCAACCTGCAGGTAAATGAGGGGGAGAAGCTGGTTATCATAGGCCCCAGCGGCAGCGGCAAAAGCACTTTAATAAGATGCATTAACTATCTGGAGGAACCCACCTCGGGAAATATCTACATAGATAACCAGCAGCTGAACCGCAAGAACCGGATACAGATGGTGAAAAGCACCTCGGCCATGGTATTCCAGCAATTCAATCTGTATCCCCATATGACGGTTCTGAAGAATCTTACACTGGCTCCCATTAAGCTGCAGAGAATAGCGCCTGCAAAGGCAAAGGAGATCGCCATGGAATACCTGACCCGGGTCGGACTTGCCGACAAGGCGGATGCTTATCCGCAGAATCTCTCCGGCGGACAGCAGCAGAGGGTCGCCATCGCAAGAGCCTTGACCACAAGACAGAAGATCATACTGTTCGATGAGCCCACCAGTGCCCTGGATCCTGAGATGGTACAGGAGGTATTGGATGTTATGATCGGATTATCCAGGGAGAATATCACCATGGTCTGTGTCACCCACGAGATGGGCTTTGCCAGGCAGGTTGCGGACAGGGTAATATTTATGGACGACGGAAGAATCATAGAGACCGGTACGCCGGAGCATTTCTTCGAGAATCCGGAGAATGAGCGGACGAAAGCATTCTTAAGCAAGATATTAAGATAGGAGATGCTGTGGCGGAACCGCCACTTAATAATAATACAAGGAGGAATGTGGAATGAAACATTTATTGAAAAAAGTATCTGCCCTGGTGTTGATCACCTCTATGGTATTGACTCTGGCAGGCTGCAAGAGCTCCTCGGACGGAGTAGCGGCAGTAAAAAAAGCAGGCGTATTAAAGGTGGGAAGTAAGCAGGACGTATTGAATTTTGGATATCTTAATCCGGAGACCGGTGAATATGAGGGTCTGGAGATTGAGATCGCATATGAGATAGCTGCGGAGATTTTTGATGTCTCCGTGGAAGAAGCCAAGGATAAGGTGGAATTCACCGGTGTAAATGCAACTACAAGAGGGCCGCTGCTTGATAACGGAGAGATTGACGTAGTGCTTGCAACCTTCACCGTTACCGAGGAGCGTAAGGAAAGCTGGAACTTCTCCTCCGCTTATTATACGGATGCGGTAGGCTTTCTGGTATTAAAGGATTCTGGCATTCAGGTTACGGAGGACCTTGAGGGCAAGGTGATCGGCGTATCCAATGCAGCCACAACGAAGGATGCGGTTACGGAATATCTGGGCGGCAAGGGTATCAATGTTACCTTCAAGGAATTTGATACCTATCCCAATATCAAGGTGGCATTATCCTCCGGCAATATCGACGTATTCTCCGTAGACCGCGGTATCCTGTCAAGCTATGCCGACGAGACAACCTTCATGCTGGAGGACAGATTCAAGGAGCAGGATTACGGCGCCGCAACGAAGCTGGATAACACGGAATTAACCGAGCTGGTGGAAAAGGTCATCACAGAGATGATGGCTGACGGCAGAATGGATACTTACAAAGAGAAATATAATCTGAAATAATGAGGCCGGTTATACAGATGCTTACATATGTCTGACTTATTATATGAGATTCCTCGCAGGATTCAAAGCCTCCTGCGAAGAATCTCCTTCATTTCGCTCACAGGTAATTGGCAGATACCGGTACTCGGCAACTCCTTATTCTTTACTTTGTACTTGTCTGATTGTCCAACTGCAGCGTTGTCTTCAGCTGCTGCAGCCACCACTACGGCGCCCTCCTCCGCCTTGCATTTGAACAATCATACTGCGCCCAAAGTAAAGAATAAGGAGTTACCGAGTACCAGGCTAAGTGTTGCTATGTTAAGAAATGGATATGCTTACGAGCAGGATATTAATATAAGATGAAAAGCGGTGGTGAATATGTCTAAATTATTTGATGGCAGGCGATGGATACGGTTATTGGGGGATTTCGATCAGTTTCTGGTGGGCATGAAGACCACTTTTATCGTTGCGCTTCTTGGTCTTTTGCTTGCGCTGGTCCTCGGTATCATCTTCGGCTTGCTTAACTCCGCGAAGATCAAGCCGCTGCAATGGATCGCAAGGATCTATGTGGAATTCTTTCAGAATACACCCTTAGTAGTGCAGGTCTTCTTCTATTCCTTCGGACTTCCCATGATCGGAATCAGGATCCCGGAGCTTATGGTGGGAGTGGCAGGTGTCGGCTTGTATCACGGAGCTTATATCGCCGAGGTGATCAGAAGCGGTATCGAAGCAATTCCCAAGGGACAGGTGGAGGCTGCCGAAGCACAGGGGTTCCGGTATCTTCAGATCATGAACTATGTCGTCCTGCCCCAGACCCTGAAGATCATCCTGCCCCCGCTTACCAATCAGGCTATGAACCTGGTTAAGAATACCTCGGTGCTTGCCATGATCGCCGGTATGGACATTATGTACTTTGCCAAATCCTGGGCCGGTAATAACGGCTTCTTCTATCAGGGCTATCTTAGCGCGGGGTTATTATACTTTATCATATGCTTCCCTCTGGCCAGACTGACGGCTGTACTGGAGCAGAGAGCCAAACAGCTCCCGTCCTCAAAAAAGTCCGGTTATGACGCGGAGGTAGGGGTATGAGTATAATATTCAGCAAGGCAAATATAATCTTTATGTTAAACGGTCTCGGCCTTACGGTATTCATATCGGTGGTCACCATATTATTAAGCCTTATTCTCGGCACGGTATTGGCAATTATCCGCAACTATGCCAAAGGACCCTGGCTTCCCCTAGCGAAAGCAGTAGGAGCTTATATTGAATTCTTCCGCTGCACACCGAATATACTGTGGATCTTTTTCTTCCGGTTTACCATTCCCGGGGATGTACTGGTGAAGGAGATATTTGCATTCACCCTGTTTACTTCTGCGGTTATGGCGGAAATTATCCGGGGCGGATTGAACGGAGTTCCCAAGGGGCAGTTTGAAAGCGCCCATGCCCAGGGCTTTCATTTCTCCCATATGATGATCTACATTATCCTGCCTCAGACCTATAAGAAGATCATCCCTTCCACTCTGTCGCAGATGATTACGGTGATTAAGGATACGGCATATCTGAAGGCAGTCGATGTCGCAGAGCTGTCCAGAAATACCGATATTGTCATGGGCAGGGCGGTGACTGCGGCGGAGATCATGTCCCTGTTCGCCTTTCTGGCAGCAGTTTACTTTATCATATGCTTTGCATTATCCGTCTCCGTAAGAGCTTATCAGAAGAGAATAACCGTGACCTGACAGGGCGGCATCCTGGCTTGCGGATGTAAATAAAACAATACCTCATATTTAATCCAATTACCGTACACATAGAATGTATATTACATTTCTGGCTGTACGGTTTTTTGATGATGCCGGTATAGAAGTGCCGCACTTTACCTGAAGATATGATTATATACCAATAACTTGATCCTGGGAATTGACGCGGCGGCCTAAGTAATCTACAATGAATCCGTATTCTATAATTTTGAACAGGAAGCGTGAAATTAAGATGAACTATAAGGTGTTATTCAAGGTGGCCATGCTGGCAGGAGAGATTATGGCGCAGAGCGGTGCGGAGACCTTCCGGGTGGAGGATACCATGAACCGGCTCCTTCGAATCTCCAAATTACAATCAGTAGAGGTATATGCAACGACAACGGGTATCGTTGCGTCCCTGTCGGATCCCTCCATAGAACCCATCAGCGGTGTCATAAGACTGAGCAACCGCGCCAATAATTTAAGCCACATTCACGATGTGAATCAGATTTCAAGAAATATATGCGAGGATAAGATAACCGCGGAAGAAGCACTGGAGCAATTGACCCGGGTCCGGAATGACAAGCCCTATTCAAAACAAGTCATTGCATTGGCGACTATCGTATCCATGGTTGGATTTGTCGGTTTATTCGGCGGGACGATGGTTGATTGTACGGTAGCGGCAGTGAACGGACTGCTGATCATTTTTATTAACAGGTTTACAGCCAATCTGGTGGAAAATACCTTTATGTCCGATGCGGTTAAAAGCTTTTTCATTGCTTTTGCAGCCATGCTGAGCACTTTGCTGCCGTATGAAGTGAGTAAGGATCTGATTATAATCGGTTCCATCATGCCGCTGGTTCCGGGTGTCCCCATTACCAATGCCATCCGGGATACCCTTCAAGGAGATTATATGTCCGGTACCGCAAGAGCAGTGGAGGCATTTGTGATCTCCCTTGGGATTGCCATGGGAGTTGCCGCCGGATTAGGGCTCTTTAATGTATTTGAAAGGATGGTGGGATTATGATCATTCAAGGCATCAGCGCATTCTTTGCAACAGCGGCCTTCGCCATATTATTCTATCTGCCTAAGAAATATCTCATCCATGCGGGTTTAACGGGAAGCCTCGGATGGATCATCTATCTTGTGGTAAATCAGGTAATGGAGGATAAGATTCCGGCTAACTTTGTTGCTACCTTATTCGTGGCACTGGTTTCCCATATCCTGGCCCGGATTTTCCGGACACCGGTCACCATGTTCCTGATACCGGGCATTATCCCGCTGGTTCCGGGAGCCGGAATGTATCAGATTGTACAGAGTATCATCGACGGTACCGTAGAATTGACCCCCTTCTATTTCTTTCAGACGCTGCAAATGGCGGGAGCAATTGCACTGGGAATATTTATAATGGATACTTCCTTCCGGATCGTGACGAAGAAGCTGATCAGGAAGGCGCCATTTTAGATAAAGCTCTTACAGGGCTTAACTTATAGAATGCAAACTTAAAATAAAGTTTGGGTTTAGATTTATCCAAATGCCCTTGTATTTGTATGGATAATAAATTTATACTATAGATGGGCTGGGAAATAAGAAAATTGTGGGCAGGTTAAGAAAGGCAGGCGGAAATCCGGAAGCCTGTTATTCTTCCGGCTATCACTTGATAAATGGAATTTAACAATATATTTTAATAACCGTAGAGGAAAAATCTATGGTTATTTTAAATTAAATTATATTTTAAAAATAAATAAATTTATATATTGACACTCTCGTAGCGTGACGGTTTAGGATAAACTTACAGGAGGTGAAGGGTAAGAAATGAGAACAGTAAAAGAGGTTTCAGAAATTACCGGAGTAAGTATACGTACATTGCGGTATTACGATGAAATTGGTCTGTTAAAACCAACTCAACTAACAGAAGCAAGCTATCGTCTATATGATGATAAAGCACTGGAAAAACTGCAGCAAATAATGTTCTTTAGAGAATTAGAAATACCATTACTTGATATAAAAGAGATTATGGAAAATCCTGATTATGACAAGGAGCAGATCCTATCAACCCATAAATCCCTGTTGGAAAATAAACGAAACCGTTTAAACGGGATAATTGAGTTGATAACTGATGTGATGAAAGGAGTTAATACAATGAGTTTTGAAGCATTTAATGAGAATGATATACAAAAAATGTTAGACCATACGCTTGAAAATATGCCAAAAGAAACCCTAGCAGAACAAGTAAAAAAATATGGCAGTGCAGAAAAGTACCGTGAATATTTAGCTAATGGTTTTAAAAATGAACAGGCAGTAGCAGATGTATTGAAATGGTACGGAGGTAAAGAAAAAGCGGTAGAAGCTGTCCTGCAATCAACACCGGATAAAGAAAAACTAACACAGCAGCAAAATGAAAACGAGGAAATTTATCAACAGCTTATACAAGCGAAAAATACAGGAAATGTGACTTTAGAGAGAGAAGCTATTGTAAAACTCGCTGAGCTTTACAAGAATATGTTTGAACTGGACAACGCAAGAGCTATTCTTCTGGATTTGGCTAAAGAGTATGTACAATATGATAAGTTTGCTGAAGCAACTGATAATCAATATGGAAAAGGAAGTGCTGAATATATTGCACGGGCTATTCAACGATATTATGGAGAGTAGCGTCCGGTTTGTCGGGTTATAAATTACAATTTGCCAGAATGATTGGAATTATTGGTCCGTAATTTTTATAAAATACAAAGATAGTCAAAAAGGTGTCGCAAAATAGCCTTGCTGTAAAGCAAGGTACAAAAATGAGCTTTGAGTGGTATTATAAATCCCTTTCAAAGTTCATTTTTATGGTATAAATACTATTTTTTGCATAAATTAATATTAAGGCTTTATTTTGCAGCAGTCCCTATAAATCTGTTCAAAATTTATATGTATATTAATATCTTATAAAATCTCTCTTGACAAATCCTTGCTAAGTGTTATAGTTGATATAGAACATATAACTGTAACAAAAATTATATTATAAAGCCAACATTAATAATCATTCTATAGGAGGAGTCCAGATGAATATCAATAAATTTACCCAAAATTCCGTACAGGCAGTACAAAACTGTGAGAGTCTGGCTTACGAATACGGACATCAGGAGATTGATGCGGAGCATCTGCTCCATAGTCTGTTGACACTGGAGGACAGCCTGATCCGAAAGCTTCTGGAGAAGATGGATATTAATGCAGAGGTCTTTCTTGCACAGGTGGAAGGCTTGCTTAAGAAGCGTCCCAAGGTATCCGGAGGGCAGATCTATATCAGTAATGATCTGAATAAGATATTAATCTATGCGGAGGATGAAGCGAAGCAGATGGGAGATTCCTATGTGTCTGTGGAGCATCTGTTCTTAAGTATGCTGAAGCAGCCGAATAAAGCGGTACGCGGTCTGTTCGGCGAATTCCGGATAACGAGGGAGGAGTTCTTAAAGGCGCTTCAAACCGTACGGGGCAACCAGAAGGTGGTGAGTGATAATCCGGAGGCAACCTATGATACCCTTGAGAAGTATGGCTATGACCTGGTGGCAAGAGCAGAGGAGCAGAAGCTGGATCCGGTTATCGGACGGGAGGCCGAGATTCGGAATGTAATACGGATTCTTTCCCGCAAGACGAAGAATAATCCCGTATTAATCGGCGAGCCCGGCGTAGGCAAGACCGCCGTCGTGGAGGGTCTGGCACAGAGAATCGTCCGGGGGGATGTTCCGCAGTCCCTGCAGGACAAGAGATTATTTGCATTGGATATGGGCGCACTGGTGGCAGGTGCGAAATACCGGGGAGAATTTGAAGAGCGTCTGAAAGCAGTGCTTGAAGAAGTGAAGAAGAGCGAGGGACAGATTATCCTGTTCATCGACGAGCTGCATACCATCGTAGGTGCCGGTAAAGCGGAGGGAGCCATGGATGCAGGGAATATGCTCAAGCCCATGCTTGCCAGAGGTGAGCTGCATTGCATCGGTGCTACGACCCTGAACGAATACCGCCAGTATGTAGAGAAGGACGCTGCCCTTGAGAGGCGTTTCCAGCCGGTTATGGTGGAGGAGCCCTCGGTGGAGGATACCATATCCATTCTTCGGGGATTGAAGGAACGTTATGAAGTATTCCATGGAGTGAAGATTACAGATAGTGCCCTTGTCAGTGCCGCAACTCTGTCCAACCGTTATATCTCTGACCGTTTTCTTCCAGACAAGGCAATTGACCTGGTGGATGAAGCCTGCGCGCTGATTAAGACAGAACTGGATTCCATGCCCACGGAGCTGGATGATCTGCAGCGGAGGATCATGCAGATGGAGATTGAAGAGGCAGCCCTTAAAAGGGAAAATGACCGTATGAGCCAGGAGCGTTTGGGTGATCTTCGGATGGAGCTGGCAGAGCTCCGGGATGCCTTTGCAGGTTCCAAGGCGCAGTGGGATAATGAGAAGGCGTCCATAGAGAAGGTGCATAAGCTGCGTGAGGCGCTGGAAGAGTTAAATAATGAAATCGAAGTAGCAGAACGCAGCTATGATCTGAATAAGGCTGCGGAATTAAAATACGGCAGGCTTCCGGGGCTTCAACAGCAATTGGCGGCAGAAGAAGAACGGCTGAAGAATGACGAGAGCATGCTGGTACATGAGAATGTCAGCGAGGAGGAGATCGCTAAGATCGTATCCCGCTGGACCGGTATCCCAATTACAAAATTGACGGAGGGCGAACGCAGCAAGACACTGCATCTGGGTGAAGAGCTTCACAAGCGTGTTGTCGGGCAGGATGAAGGTGTTGATAAGGTATCTGATGCCATACTTCGTTCCAAGGCAGGAATTAAAGATCCCTCAAAACCCATCGGCTCCTTCCTGTTCCTTGGACCTACCGGCGTCGGCAAGACGGAACTGGCAAAGGCCCTGGCAGAGAGCTTATTCGACAATGAGCATAACATGGTCCGTATTGATATGAGCGAATATATGGAAAAGCATTCGGTTGCCAGATTGATCGGTGCGCCTCCCGGATATGTGGGCTATGAAGAAGGCGGACAGTTGACGGAAGCCATTCGCCGTAAGCCATATGCCGTCATTCTTTTTGATGAGGTGGAAAAGGCACATCCGGATGTATTCAATGTACTTCTCCAGGTGCTGGATGACGGCCGCATTACCGACTCCCAGGGCAGGACGGTGGATTTTAAGAATACCATCATTATCTTGACCTCTAACATTGGTTCAAGGTATCTTTTGGAGGGCATCGATGAGTTCGGTGATATCAGTGAGCATGCCGAAGCACAGGTAATGAGTGAGCTGAGAGCCTCCTTCCGTCCGGAGTTCCTGAACCGCCTGGATGAGATTGTGCTGTTCAAGCCGCTGACCAGGGATAATATCAGCAAAATTATGGACCTGATGATTGAAGACCTGAACAGGAGGCTGGCGGATAAGGAGATTATGATAGCACTGACAGAGGCGGCGAAGGAATATGTTGTGGAGCACGCATACGATCCCATCTACGGAGCAAGACCGTTAAAACGCTTCCTGCAAAAGAATGTGGAGACCTTAAGCGCCAGATTGATCCTAAGCGACCAGGTGCGTCCGGAGGACACGATTCTGATCGATAAAATTGACGGGGATCTGGCGGCAAGGGTACAAACCGGTGAATAAAAACGGTAATAACCAGATTGTTTGCGAAATCAAATAATCTGGTTATATTTATGAATTGCTCATGCACCTCCGGAAACTGTTTCCTGTATTTTGAAGAGCTTCAATATTATGATATCATCTTTTTCCAATTGGTATTCCCGATTCTCTTCCTTAAGATATATAAATCCGTCTATCACACAAATAATCTCATAGGTTCTTTCATTCCTTTGGAAATGGATCCATTTATCGTCCGTTAGAAATAGTCCAATTTTAATAATGGTACGCAAAAACACCGGCTTTATTGGGGTTTTGCGTACCGATTTATTTTCTCGGTTTGCGGAAATTTATCTTCAGGCGTAAAACGCTTGACCAACCGAAATAGAGAAAGGGGCTCTCGACATTACAATGCAGAGCGCTCTTTTTAGTGATGTATTTTAAAAAATTCGTCTAAAATATAATAGATGTAAATAATAGCCGAAATTATATTGACCTAAATGATATGAATATGGTGATAACTACAATTCATTAAGTAACAAAAAGAGGGATCATTCTGAACTGACTTCTGTCAAACAGACAGGGCGGTTCAGAATGATCCCTCTTTTTTCTTAATCTAAAATTCCGTGCATGGGATTATTTTTCATGGGAAGTACGCGTTCAAAATGTGTCTCAAGGGGGATATACCGTTTCTCATTGCTGCTCTTTTCAAAGCTGGTCAATATCTCGAGCACATGGTAGGTCTGCTCACAGCCTGCGCGGAAATCCCTGCCCGTCTGCAGAGCCTTAGCCATATCAGCGAGACCGAGCCCCCTGGAATTTTCCTTATAATCGAATAACAGAGGTATCTCCCTTAGGGATCCGTCCTCCGGGCGAAGGAGCTTAACCGGGCCTCCGAAGGTATTGGGATCCGGAACAATCAGTGTTCCCTTGGAGCCGTAGATCTCAAGTCTTGCCTGGGTTTCATAATATACATCAAAGGTCGTGAAGATGGTACCCACCGCTCCGTTATCAAAATGCAGGATACCCGTGATATAGGTAGGAACCGTTACATCCACGATAGTACCGTTCTTGGGCTGGCTGGTAATGGTCCGCTGGGGGAAGCTGGTCTTCGTAACACCGGTCACACCGGATACGCCGCCTATCAGATTAACCAAAGCGGTTATGTAATAGGGTCCCATATCCATCATGGGCCCGCCGCCGTATTGATAATAGAATTCCGGGTCCGGATGCCAGGTCTCATGACCGTGGCAGATCATAAAGGCTGCTGCGCCGATGGGCTCACCGATATATCCGTCATCAATCAGTTTGCGGCAGGTCTGGATTCCGGAGCCAAGGAAGGTGTCCGGAGCGCCTCCCAGCAGCAGCTTCCTGGATTTTGCAAGAGCTGCCAGCTCCCTGCCCTCCTCGAAGCTGGCCCCCAAGGGCTTCTCACTGTAGACATGCTTTCCTGCCTGGAGGGCAGCCTTGGTGACCTCATAATGCTCATAGGGTCTTGTGAGATTTAGTATAATATCTACCTCCGGATCAGCGAAGGCATCGTGCATGGTATCATATATTTTTTTTACATGGTATTTTTCCTGCGCCGCTTCTGCCCGTTCCCGAATAAGATCGCAGACGCCGACCAACTCAAGCTCTTTGAATACCCCGGTAATATTCTCAAGATAGATACCGCTGATGGCACCTACTCCGATCATGGCAACTTTCACTGTATTCATATATATCAACTCCTGTCTGCCGCTTTGGCGGCATATAAATCCTGAGCGAAAAGCACACTTTGTGCTTTTTGCCGGTTTAAAATGTCTTTCTTTTCAACCTGTCTCCCTGCTGTATTTTCACCCTTGCCCGGCTGCTCAAAGGATATTTTCTTCTGTCACTGAGCAAGCAGGTAAGCGTTGGCATATAAGCCTCACAATGTTATCTAGGCTTTTTTATATATTAATACATCTTAGCCGTATTCTCGAATCTCTCTGTGGTAAGTCCGTGCTGCAGGGCATATTGCTTCCCTTCTGCAGCCCATACAAGACCGCGCTCCATGATGACCTGAGAAGCAGGGGATTTGTCGAACACATCATCATGATGACCCAGGGAAGTATAGAATACCCTTCCGTTTCCCCAGAATTTAGTCCAAGCAACCGGCATATCCACAGGTTTGTTGGAGATATGGTAGTAATTCACGCTGGGGAATCTTGTGGTTGCAAGCACCTCGATGGCAGGATCAATATGCAGATAATAATGCTCGCTCCATACCTTAAAGTCTTCCAGTCCCTCAGTAATCGGACTGGATCCCTTATTAATGTGAACCGTATATTCGACTCCGTCACCGCCGGGATGGCTGACCCATTGTCCGCCTGTCATGAACTGCCATTCCGTATTGTCCCGGAAGGAGTCGCACATGCCTCCGTGGCAGCCGGCCAGCCCCACACCGGAGCCTATTGCCCTGGAGAGATTCTTCACATAATCATTATTGATCTTATCCATAGTCCAGCAAGCGACCACCAGCTCCAGTTCCATCAGCATCCGGTCATCCGCCAGTACATCCAGGGTATCCGAGATGGTGCAGGAATAGCCGTGCTTTTCCAATAATCCTGCGAATCGCCTGGAGGTAAGCTTAGGTTCATGTCCGTCCCAGCCGCCCTGTAATATTAATACCTTCTTTTCTTTACTCATATTAACAGCCAAACCCCTTTCTTTATTGTTTTTACACCTGATTGTGTAAATTCTTGATTTTCCTGTAGTAAGATTATCAGAAGTTGCATTATACTTCTGATAAAAGGTGTTGTTTTTGCACCGTGCATAATTAATACATACCGTTATATCCTGCAGGATACGGGCTTTCCTTCCTTTGCAGCCTGGAAGATAAGATCGATCAATGACATGACACGCAGTGCCTGTTCCGGCTTAACGATCAGCTCGGCACCCTGGTCCAGCACATCAAAGACATTCTTATAGTATTCTGTCCAGGAGGTCTCTACCGTTGGCAGAGGCAGGATGCTCTTGGTATAATCCGGTCTCGGCGCCATGGTTCTGGTAGGTCCGGCAGCGGTATAGACAATATCATCCTCCCATTTCAGAACTTCCCTGCCTGCCAGCTTTACGATCTCTCCGCTGCACTCCCAATCCCTGATCACTGCGGTGCCTTCGCTGCCGCACATATGCCATCTGGGCTGGTTGATAAAGCAGTTTGTCGCCACCTCCACCAGGGCGGAGATGCCATTCTCAAAGGTCAAAAATACCTTAAAGTTATCATCCACCTCCTGATTGAACAGCTGTACCAGGTGAGGTGCCACAGATACTACCGGACTGTCCACCAGGTTCAGCAGCTGGTCGAAGAGATGCACACCCCAGTCATATACCATACCGCCGCCGTTCTCCTTATATCCGCGCCAGCCGTGAAGCATCTGTCCGGAGCCCTGGACACGGCTCTCGATATAGTAAGGAGTTCCGATGGTCCCGTCGTGGAAGAGCTGCCGGATGATACGGTAATCCCTGTCCCATCTGCGATTCTGATGGATCGTGAAGAGCTTGCCGGTCTCAAGAGAGACGGTGATGATTTCCCTCAATTCATCCGCATTCATGGTAACGGGTTTCTCACACACAACATTCTTGCCGCCTCTGAGACAGCGGATGGCATAATCCTTATGAAAATTATTAGGTACAACGATGGTTACCAGGTCGATCTCCTTATCTGCTATTATCTCTTCTACATCCTTGTAGACATACAGGCCATTCTCTCTGGCTTTGCTTCGGGCCTCCTCACGGACATCGTATATGCCCTTGACCAAATCCGGATCGATGGATTCGGCAATGCTTTTATGATGCCAGCCACCCATGCCGCCATAGCCGATGATTGCTAATCTGTGTTTCATGCCGTAAACCTCTTTTCATATTGTTTATCTTGTGATATTCTTGGGATAACATAAGCAATTACAATTGTATTATATCAAGTGCTCTTATTTCCGTGTGACAATGTAATTAAAAACCTGGTCAAATATTGCTGTATTGGAGTGTAAATATATGCTGCCCTTTTATGAGAATAAGCAGGATGAACTAAGAGTGTTTTATGCGGAGAATATTCATTTCCCCGCTCATCTGCACAGCCAGATCGAGCTTTTATATGTAGTAAGCGGTTCCATTGAGGTAACGGTCTTTAACAAGTCAAAATTACTTAAACAGGGAGACTTTGCGGCGGTATTCCCGAATACCATACACAGCTATGCTTCAGTGGAGGGAGAAAAGCCCTGCCGCATCATCCTGGCGATCGGCAGCCTGGAGCTTACCGGAGATTTCTTTCGGAAGCTTACGAGCTATTACCCCACCGCTCCCTTCATCCCGGCGGACAGGCTGCATAAGAATGTAAGCTTTGCCATGCGGGAGCTGGAGAAGGAATACCGTGAGGGCCGGGATCTGAATGCCTGCCGTGCGCTGCTGCTTCTGATCCTCTCACGGGCCCTTCCTCTGCTTGATCTGACCAGGAATAAGGATATTGAGAATTATGATTTGACTTATCTGATTGTGAATTATGTGGCGGAGCATTTTCAGGAAGGGCTGACCCTGACAGAGCTGGCGAATCATCTGAACGTCAGCAAGTATTATCTCTCCAGGGTGTTTTCGGCCAAGCTGAATACCAACTTCAATCAATATCTTAATTATATCAGGGCAAATTACGCCCTGACCCAGATACAATCCACCAACCACACCCTGACCAGGATCAGTGTTGACTCCGGTTTTGAAAGCCAGCGCACCTTCAACCGTGCCTTCAGGGAGATATTCCATATGACGCCCAGCGAGTACCGAAAGCGTGCCAGCACATTATTGCAGGATTCATGACATACCCGGGCAAAGATCTGCTGCAGGAATATAGTATATTCCGAGATATCTTAATTTCGAGTTGCCATTATATTGCGGAGGCTCTTTATTTAAAAATAGAATGAATCGGCGGTACGAGTCATAGAATCATATGAGTAATATTTAAACGGAGGTTAAGATGAAGAGGGCAAGGACTGTCATTCTGATTCTTACGGTAATAATTGCTGTCTTGAGCTTTACAGGCTGCAAGGCGGAGAATACGGACGTGAAGAAACTAAAGGATTTGGATTTTACAGTGGTTGAAGATGCGGATGTACCGGGAGAACTGAAGGAAATCATTGATGAGAAGAAGGAAGAACCCTTCCGTTTGTCCTATTCGAATAAAGACAATCTATACATTGTGGTAGGTTACGGTAAGCAGAACAGCGGCGGTTACAGTATTACGGTTGATGATCTGTACCTGACCAAGAATGCCATCTATATTAATACGAATCTAATGGGGCCCTCCCAGGACGATTTTGTATCCCAGGGAGTTACTTACCCGTATGTAGTGGTAAAATTGGAGTATATGGACTATAAAGTAGTGTTCGATTAACAATATATAGTTCCATATTATAACATGATATCTATATATTGTGTGCACAAAATTTGGGATAATGACGGAAATGTTCAATTCCGTCGCTTGATATTTGTGCATTTTAATAGTGTACCATAGGGATAACGGCCTAAGTTTGTGAAAATATTCCATTAAAAGTTACAAAATTTCATGAAATAGATGTGCATATTTTTCAGTACAAACCGCTTGCAACATCTGAATTGTCTGAAAATTCATTGACCAAACACCTTATTTATGCTATACTAGTCACGTTGAGAAGACTAGTCCATGTGCAAAGATGCATTAGTAAGGAGATAACTATGGTGCAAAATAATGTGAGTAACGTCCGGAATGCAGTAGCAAACCAGATGGGGAAGAAGGTCAAGATTCGAATCAACAGGGGCAGACATAAAGTGGATGTGTCGGAGGGGATCATATCAGAGACATATCCAAGCATTTTCCTGATCAAAATACAAGAAGCTGATAACATGCCGGTTAGAACAGTATCTTATAGTTATACGGATATATTGACAAAAGATGTTGAACTTATTCTGTGCAGCTAAATTACATTTATATATTAAATTTTGGATGTGAATGAGGCATGACATACTCCGCGGATTAATCCGCCGGAATAGTCGTACCTCATTTTTTATTGTTTTATATATTATTTTTCATAATTCAAGATCTCCACGAATAAGATATGACAGAGGCATCCGTCGTATGTCCAAATCTAAGGAGGGATTGAAGTGGAGTTAATTAAAAAGAATATTCATATGAATAAATTGAAATGTAAGAGCACCCTGCAGCTTACATTAGATGATGACTTTAATGTTCCTGACGTTAAGCCGGACATTGATCAGATAATAGCGGAGCAGGGTGAAGTCAGAATCAGTGATATCAGAGCAACGAACGGAAAGCTCATAGTTAAGGGTGCACTTGTATTTAACGTTTTGTATCTGAGTGAGGGAGATCAAAGACCGATTCAGAACATCAGCGGTGAGATCCCATTTGATGAAGTCATCAATATGGATATGTCCTGTGAAGATGATGATCTTATGGTAAAATGGGATCTTGAAGACCTGACCAGCGGCATGATTAATTCCAGAAAGCTCAGTATAAGGGCCATTGTTGGCCTGTATGTAACAGTGGAGGAGCTATATGACGAAGAAACCGCTGTTATGGTAGAAGGACCGGAGGATGTTCAATACATAAACAAAAAGATCGAAGTGACGGATGTAGCGATCAATAAGAAGGACACCTACCGGATCAAGGATGAGATCAATCTGCCGGCGAACAAAGGAAATATCTCCTCACTGCTCTATAAGGACGTGGACTTAAGCAGTGTTGAGGTCAGGTTATTGGACGATCGCTTTACCATCAAGGGCGAGCTGCCGGTATTCATTCTCTATACCAGTGACGATGAGGAAAACCCCATCGAATATTATGAGACTGAAGTACCGTTCAGCGGCACGGTTGACTGCAATGGCTGCACGGAGGATATGATTGAGGATATTACCTGTGCCATCGGCAGTAAAAACATGGAGATTAAACCGGATGCAGACGGGGAAGAGAGAGTGATTGATCTTGAGGTAATACTGGATCTGGGAATTAAGGTATACAAGGTGGAAGAGCCTGAGATCCTGTGTGATGTGTATTGCCCGTCAAAAGAGATTATACCGATCGTCCGCGACGCCACCTATGAGAATCTGGTTATCAAGAACAATAGTAAATACCGGATCGCAGACCGGATCATGGTTCCGGAGAATCAGCCCAGAATCCTTCAGATCTGCCATGGCAGCGGCGGGATCAAGATTGATGATATCGTTGCGGAGGGCAATGAGCTTCTTGTGGAGGGCGTGGTTGAGGTCAACATACTTTATATCTCCGAGGATGACAGAAAGCCTATGACCTCTATTAAAGGCCTTGTCCCCTTCTCCCAGGTGATAGAGCTAAAAGGTATGAAACCCGGCAGCAATTATGAGATCAAGCCTACCATTGACCAGCTGAATGTCATGATGCTGGACAGTGAAGAAATTGAAGTAAAAGCCACCATCAATCTGAATACCATTGTCTTTGACCTGATTACCGAACCCATCATAACCGATGTTGAGGTAGCGGATCTGGATATGGATAAAATCCAGGCGATGCCGGGCATCATCGGTTATGTTGTTAAGAGCGGAGATTCTCTGTGGAATATTGCCAAGAGATATTATACAACCATGGATAACATCATGGCGATCAACGACCTGGAGGATGACCGGATTAAGGAAGGCGATAAGCTGATAATTACAAAGAAAGTAGATGCAATCGTATAAGCCGGCCGAATGGATATCAGACCAGGCTGAGGCATGATCATATTAAAAATCATAATAGCGGACCCTTATGACAGGAAGGTCCGCTATTTGCTATTAACTTATTACGTAAATCTTCCGAAATAGAGAGTACAAAGCACCTGTTAATCAAGGGAGGAGACTCCCCTGCAGATCAAGGAGGATTGTTATGAGCGTAAATGGAGTTACCGGCATGGCGCAAACCTATGATTCGAAAGGAACATCAAGGTCAAGTGCAAACCAGTCGAAGAATGCGAATGAGGCAAAACAGCAGGACACCGATGCGGTGATCTACGATAAGAGTGAAACAGTAACAGCGGTATCGGCTAATAAAGTATACCAGAGAGATCAGGCAGCCATAGACAGATTGTGGGCGGAGGCTGAGAAGCGTTCCCAGAGCTTAAGGGATCTGGTGGAAAAGATGCTTCTTAAGCAGGGACAGGCATATACCGATTCCACCGACATATATGCGTTGCTTCGGGAAGGGAAGCTCACCGTAGATCCTGAGGTACAAGAACAGGCTAAAAAAGACATCGCTGAGGACGGATACTGGGGCATAGAACAGACCTCGGAGCGCCTGTTGTCCTTCGCCAAAGCACTGTCCGGAGGAGATCCCTCCAAAGCAGACGAGCTGATCGAGGCAATAAAGAAAGGCTTTGAAGAAGCTGCCGGGGCTTGGGGCGGGGAGCTTCCGGATATCTGCCGGAAGACCGTCGATGCAGCCATTACGAAGCTGGAAGCCTGGAGGGATAGTTCGGTAAGCTCCAGTTCCGATGAATAATAAACAGACAGATGTAGACGATCAGGATAATATATCTCCGTGTGGAAGTATGTATTATCCTGATCATATTCTTGCCTAACGCTGCTGCCGGTGTGCGGCAGGACCCGGCCAATAGGGTTTTGTCAGGAATACCTGCCTGCCGTAATGCTTGCGCCTTCTGAAATAATATAATGAATTTTTGGCAAATACCGGATCCTTATAGATGCCGAATACAGTGGGCCCGCTTCCGCTCATCAGGGAAGTGACAGCACCTAACTCAAGCATCTTCTTTTTGATTTTCTCGATAATCGGATATTCCTTCGCTGTGACGGTCTGCAGTATATTATCCATATTCTTGGTCAACGCAGTCAGATCCCCGGAGCTCAATGCATCACACATAGCAGGAATATCAGGATGTATACTTGCTTCCGTCAGCCGCAGATTCTCATACACATATTTGGTGGATACGCTGATATCCGGCTTTACGAGAAGGACGAAGCAGCCAGGGATGGGATCCAGCGGTGTAAGGATCTCACCGATGCCCTCGGAGAGCGCCGTTCCAAGCCGGATGCAATAAGGAACATCCGCACCAAGCTTCACGCCAAGCTTCATTAATTCTTCTGTGGAAAGACCTGCCTGGTATAACTCATTCAAGCCTTTCAAGGCAGCAGCAGCATCAGAGCTGCCTCCCGCCAGACCTGCTGCAACAGGAATGTTCTTCTCCAGCCTGATATTCAAGCCTTCTTTCACAGATATGGTTTTTAAGAATAGGGCGGCTGCTTTATATACTAAATTACCCTGATCGTTAGGAATATAGGAGAGATTTGTATTGATGCGAATGCCTTCCGCGGCAGACCGGGTGATTGTAATTACATCATGTAATTCAAGAGACTGCATGATCATTCGGACCTCGTGGTAGCCATCGGGACGCTTGTTGAGAACATCGAGCCCCAGGTTTATTTTTGCATATGCATTAACGGTTATGGAATTCATAATACCTCCTGATCATCATGGAAAGGCGGATATGGCGTACCGGGACGGCTGCTCCGGACATTGTCTTCCGCTCTTAAATCCGGCCTATCCGTATTCTATCACAGATGAACGGGCTTTACAACGAACAACATAATACGCACGATAAAGGATGAAGCGGAATTATCCCTGTAAGTATAGGCGGCGAATATTAAGTATAGGCAGCGAATATAATAAAACCTCATGCAGCGTCTGCATGGCCATAAACCAATGAGCAGGCTGAATGAGGTTATGTAAGCCAAGCCGTACTGCCTGTATACCATCCGGCACAGTTTTATTAAAGATGGATGAGACAGTAAGCCGGTGCAATGTTCTGAAATATCTTCACAAATTATTCTGTCTGATTTTTCAAACGCGTTTTAGCTTAATAAATTCTTCAATAATTCAAGAAATTTAAACTTTACCTTTATCGGCGTCTTTCTGCTGATTAAGGTATTATATTCTTCGTCGGTCAGTAAGGTCTTTAATTTCTCACCGGAATTACCGTCAACGATGCCATAGGTCTCATCCACGAAACACAGGGGAGGGAACATAAGGCACCACCAGTTCCTGCCCTGTGCCTCCCCGATCTGCACCCTGAGCGCATCGTAATAACCGGGAGGGAAGGTATAGTCTCCATATATCTTCAATGGGAAATAGCTTTGTGACAGACTGACCGTAACGGGGTAGGAATAACCGTTCTCCTTAACGGTATCCTCTGCCAGCTCCTGAATATAAGGAAGACGCTGTTCTATGATATCCTTGGCTTCTAAAATGGAATCCGTCTTACTTAAGATAGGGGACAGATGATTGACCAGATTGTCGCGAACCAGTAATTTTAATTCCTGATCCTCATCACTGTCGCTATTGGCAATAACGTGAAAGCGGATTATCTCCTGTGCGATACCGGATTGCAATTCCCTGCCATGCACGGCATTTGCTTTGATTAAAAGAGTGGTAACCCCGCAGATAAATAGGAACATTACAAGAAGCATGGTACGAAACTTCTCGCACAGGGGCTGATCGTCAATTGGATTTGGTATGTATGATTTCATGGTTCCTCCTGGAATATTATAAACTATGTTAATCGGTAGTTAGAGTATTAACATAATATGGGTATCTATTCAAGAAAGGATATATTCTGCCCGGAGAAAGATTGGAATTGACAGAATATATTTTTAGAGCTAAGATAAGGATAGTAAATGAAAGGATACCAATCGGCCTGACCGGCTGATTTGTAAGGGTGCCATAGGTAATGAATATTATTCGATAGTTCGGAAAATGAATTGCTGCAAAGATTCCATGAGAATCTGCGCTGCTGACGGCAGGCTGATTATGTTTGGTCAGCTTGTATTTTCGCTGGATTATCGAATGAATATGGACAAGAGACCGCGGGCAGAGCCTTTGTTTGCATTACTGCAGTGATACCGGAGGTATGGCTGCAGGTCTGTAATTTATCTGTTGGAGCAGGAGTCTGTTCCGATCCCCCATATTGTCATATTTTCGATCTTTCCGGCATACATGCATGGAGGGATTTTTTTATGTTATTATTAAAAGCAAGCAATATCAAGAAATATTATGGAGAACGATTGGTTCTGAAATTGGATGACTTCTCCGTATATACGGGACATAAAATCGGTATAGTGGGGGCTAACGGAGCCGGAAAGAGTACCCTGCTGAACCTGCTGTCCGGCCGTCTTCAGCCGGAGGAGGGGCAGATTCTTTCCTATGGAACCATATCCTATGCGTCCCAATTCCGGGAAGAGGACGGCGCGTCCGGTACAATGGACGGTTATGATCCAAAGCTTCTGAAAGAAATGAAGGTTTCAGACAAGACGGAGCAGGATACAATCAGCGGAGGGGAAGAAACCAGGCTGAAATTAGCCGGTGCATTTGGAAAACAGGGGCATATACTTCTGCTGGATGAACCTACGGCAAATCTGGATATAACGGGAAGCAGACTTTTACAGGATAAGCTTCTAAAGGTGGAAACCCTGCTGATGATCAGCCATGACCGTGCCTTATTGGACGTTGTATGTACGGCAATCCTAGAGGTGTCCCAGGGAAAGCTTAAGCTGTATCCCGGGAATTATACGGAGTATGAGAGGCTTAAGGAAGCGGAGACGGAACGGGATTGGAAGGAATATGTAACTTACGCGGATGAGAAGAGGCGTCTGGAGGAGGTTTACCTGGATAAGAAAAGGCAGGCGGCAAGCATGACGAAGATACCCAGGGGAATGAGCCCCAGGGAAGCGCATCTTATTGATTTTCTCAGTAACCGAAGCCATGACAGCAAGCAGAGGAATCTGCACCAGGCAGCGAAGGCGGTTAAGAAAAGGATGGATCATCTGGAGTCAAAAGAAAAGCCCAGGGAAGAACCTAAAATCTATTTGGACTTTGCCCTGACCGATCCTCCGGAGAATAAGATATTGGTGGAAGGAAGGGACATTGAATTCGCATACGGAGATAATGTGATTTTTAATAAGGCTTCCTTCTCCATACCCAACCATACAAAGGTGGCGATCATGGGTGCCAACGGTACCGGAAAGACAACTTTGCTGAACCTGATCCGACAGGCGGACCAACGGAAGAAATCCGTTGCAGGGAATACGATAACCCGTGCAGACGGCACCTGTGCTTCAAGCGGCGAAACCGGGAATAATGACTCTGGCAGCGGAGCGGTATCCTTCACGGGAGGTATACGTACGGTCCCCAAGGCGGTCCTTGGATATCTGTATCAAAGGCTGGAGAACCTGGATCCGGAGCAGACGGTAATTGCGAATGCCCTGAAGGAAAGCATCCAGACCGAGGTTACTGTCCGGGGGATTCTGGCACGCTTTCTGTTCCGGGATAATGATATCTATAAAAAGGTCGCCGTATTAAGCGGCGGAGAGCGGGTGAAGCTGGCTCTTGCCAAGCTCCTGGTGTCCGATGCCAATGTTCTTTTGCTTGACGAACCGACCAATTATCTGGATATGCCCTCCATGATCGTGTTGCAGAAGCAGATCAGGGAATATGAGGGTACAATAATATTCGTGTCCCATGACAGGACATTTATAAATGAAACGGCAGATGCCTTATTGATAATTGACAATAAGAAGCTGGTCTACTATCCCGGCAGCCTCAGTCAATATGAAGAGGAGCAGGCTGAGAGAGCAAGGAAAGAGAAGAAATGGAGAGAACCTGGGCGTAACACATCAAATTATAGCCCGGAGGAGAGAATGCGCCTGGAGCTGCGCAAAGCACAGCTGTTGTCCATGTTCGGACTGAAGAACTGCAATATTCCTAAGGAGGAGCTGGAAGCGGAATACCGGGACGTAATCAGAAAACTGCTGGAATGATTATGCCATGTTCCGATAAAAGGCGCTATATTTGCACCGGGCATCTTAGATTACAGAGAACATCCTGCTGTTCCTGTAATCTAGGGCAGGTCATGTTTCGATTATGATTAAAAAAGGCAGTAAATTTTGCCGCCATGACTGTAAGGGCCGGAATATGCTTTCATTTGGGCAACATAGATCATGCATTAGTAATTGCATTTCAGGTTAATTAATGCTTTAATAGAGGATAAAGAAGGTATCTACAAAACAGCCGTATACGATTTAACGATGATTTAAATATTAGGGATATGATATATAGCAGCATATGGAGGCATCATGACGAAAGAGGTTATTATTACGATAGAAGGCATACAGTCAGGTACGGGGGAGGAACCCATCCTAGTTACAGCTCCGGGGATTTATCATTATATCAATGGCCGGCATTTTGTCCGATATGAGGAGAAGACGGAGGACACCGGGAAGGCATCGAAGAATACCATAAAAATATCCGCTTCGAATATATTGCTGGCCAGGAAGACGCCTAATCTGTCCCGTATGGAATTTGACCTTGCCGCAAAGACCCGGACATATTACCGAACTCAGTATGGTGACATGGTATTTGATATCAAGACGGAGAGTATCAAGCTGGAGGAAGGACCGGATAAAATTGCAGTCGGTTTATTGTATACCTTATTTACCAATGAAGAGAAGCTTTCCGATAATAACATTATTATCACAATCAATGCAGTACAATAAGCGGTATTATACCTGATGCCCCTTGGACCTATATAAAATGCACCGGCAATGAGTGATATATATGACGCATTGCCCGGTGCATTCTTATGATTTATTCCATTGCTTCGCCGGTTATAAACCCATTCTCATCAAAGCTTACCCCGAAGGATATATCCTGCATATAATTATAGTACGCCTTTTTCTCCGCCTCGCCGGTAAGCAGATAGGTGAAGGTGTCTTTATTCATAACCGGCAGCAGCTGTGCTTTCAGGGTACCGTCGGGATTTAAATAAACCTTCAGCATTCCCGACCGGTTTGTGGACTTGTTGAACCAGTAGTTGCCCAGGCTGTAGGCAATGGGCTTTCCTTTATAGAGCTCGATCCCCTGCATTACATGAGGGTGGCAGCCGATTACAATATCCGCTCCGGCATCGATGTATTTCTTAGCCAGATTCTTCTGATAACTCTCGGGCATACTATTGCGCTCCACTCCCCAATGAACGAATACTGCCACATAATCACTGTTAGATTTGGCTACCTCGATGGATTCTAAAAGAATGGTGGGATCGTAGGTTCCGATCATGCCCGGGCGGTCCTCGGTCGCATACCAGTCCATGGCGAAGATTACATGGGAAGCAGCCACATAGGAGATGGTCTTGTTCCCTACCCTGTAATATATGGGAGCCTTTGCACGGTTAAAATTATCACCGGCACCTACGTATTCAATCCCTGCGCTGTCCAGTGTATCGAAGGTATCAAGAAGGGCATCCGGGCCATAATCCAGAGCATGGTTATTCGCCAGGGATACGATATCTACACTCATCTTCTGCAGAATCTCCACCCGTTTCGGATGTGCCCGGAAGGTATAGGATTTATCTTCCTCCTTGGTTCCCCGTGTACTATATGCAAATTCATTATTAAGCATCATGATATCGACAGCGTCCATCTCACTTAATAAGTCCTCTGATAAGCAGCGGGTAATGTCTTTATCTTCCGCATCGTATTTGGCAGCCGGATAGGAGGATTCGTTCAGATTCACATCTCCCGCAAAGCCAAGCAGAATGGGAGTGTCTTCGGATATATTGGATACTATTAGATCCGGCGGCGGTATCAGTGTTCCCACAGGATCAGAAATCACCGCCTTTTCCGTATTCAAATCATCAGAGATATCACCGGAGCCGTTCTCCGGGCCATCGCCCGTACCGGTACCGTCTTCTGATTCATCGGTGTCGCCCTGTCCCATATCGTCATATTGCCCCGTATCGTCACCGGGACTGCCGTCATCCTTGCCCACCGTATCGTCAGAACCCGTATTGTCCTCTGAATCCGTACCGTCTTCTGAGGCATCATTATCACCGGAACTGATGCTGTCTCCGGCATTCCGCAGATCCTTTTCCTCCTGCCACCGGAAGGCATATACGAATAATACGATAAATACACATAAGGATAATAATAAGAATACCGATAATGAAACTAAATTTTTCTTATTCATGGTAACTTCGCCCCCTTCTCCATGATATCCGGATTATAAAAAACCTCTTACCTTAACGAATGCTTCTGCCATTGAGGTAAGAGGATTATTTGTTATTTTTTATCTTTTTTGACTAAGCCGACGAGCTTCTGACCGATGCTCTTCTTTTCCTTCTTCTGTTCCAGGTTGCCTCTTAATCCCTTAACATCCATGATATAGATACCGCTTAGAACAGCCTTGATTTCCTTCTTAATAGGAATAAGATCGTATATCTTGGCGTCACACACCAGTGACATGACCTTCGGTCCGATCTTTGCTTTTACAATGGGAACCTTGGAGCCCCGAAGATACTTCGGGGTCTGATCGATTACCATCTTAGGCAGTCCGGCATCTTTCATCTTCATTTTCTTTTTATCAATCACAAGGATGGACATGGTCTGTGCGGCGGCTTGCATCTGTGCCTGTGAATCGTCCTGTCTCTTCTGAAGCTTCCTTCCCACAATATATAAAGCGATAATTGCTGCCGCAAGAACAACAGCTACAATGATTAATGTAATAGCCCATGTAGGCATGAGTTATATTCCTCCTCTGATTTTCTACGAATGCTTATCCAAACGGATGCAACGATAATTTTATCACTTTTTATGCAAAAAATAAATAGAAACTTTGCAAATATGCCAATATCCTTTCGACAAGTCAGGAATTCTTTGCCAGCATCTCCCGTATGATACCCTGTACATGTACACCCAGGAATTTTAACTGCTCTTTCTCAAGGTCCTTCGGATAGATCGGCTTGCCGAATTCCATAACAACACGGGCAGGCCGGATGCTGGGAAAGTGATTCTCAAAGATCTCATCGGAGTTGGAGATTGCCACGGGAATGATGGCGCAGCCGGTTTTCTCGGCAATCTTAAAGCTTCCCTCTTTGAAGGGGAGCATCTCTGCTCCGTGATTTCTGGTACCTTCCGGAGATATGAAGATGGAATAACCGGCCTTCACCTGTTCGATGGCCTTAAGTACTGTCTTCAAGCCCTGCTTGATATCATCCCGGTCTAAGAACAGACATTGCAGATAACGCATCCAGGTTCGCAGTATGGGTATCTTTCCGATCTCCTTCTTTGACATAAAGCCGGTCAGGGTGGGAAGGGCAACATATGCAATAGGAACATCAAAATAACTTCTATGGTTTGAGATATAAAGTACAGGCTCATTCTTCGGCACATTATCGCGTCCGATCACAGTCCGTTTTACGCCGCTGATAAATAGTATGACATGGAAGGCACCCACAACAATCCGCTGTGAGCTGGCTACCTTTGCCCTCAGGTTAATCTTGCCGATAATGTATTCAATAAGAAATAACGGTAAACTTATAATAAAGAATATAAGCAGAAATATAAGCGCAAGAAGCAGTCGTATCATGATCGCCATCCCTTTCATTACTTGTTGTAATATGGTATTGCATTTGTTAATTATGGTAGGGCGGAGTCGGCGAAGGGCTTAAAGGCGGAGTCAGCCCGGTCTCAGAACCGCTGCCGGGTCCATCCGTTGGTCCGTTCCCGCTGCTGTTGGCCGTGTCACCGGAACCGTCAGGATTATCCCCGGACACATCATTGCCGGTACCGTCCTCTGAGCTGTCATCAGGCCCGGAAGGATTATCAGGATCAGTGTCATCCTCCGAAGCGGAACCGTCCTCCGTACCAGAGCCGTCT
This sequence comes from Bacillota bacterium, assembly GCA_023424995.1. Taxonomy (GTDB): domain Bacteria; phylum Bacillota; class Clostridia; order Lachnospirales; family Lachnospiraceae; genus Mobilitalea. Next base: position 51,346 of record JAFADH010000332.1, read on the forward strand.
TCATCAGAAGCATCCTCCGAATTAGAATCCCCCTCAATATCAGAACCATCCTCCGTATCCGGATCATCTTCGGCAGTATTATCATCGGTATCCTCAGAAGCTTCGGCATCTGGATCCTCCACAGGTACTTCTAACTCCTCGCCGGGCGGAATTTCGATAATTTCCCCATCCTCTCCAAGCATTACACCTTCGTCGGGCAACGGAGTGACAGAGGGTACATAATTGATCAGATCGGCATATGTGGCTTCAAAGTCAAAATCCTTACTTGGCGTATAATTATAATATTCTTCAAGGGTAAGATCATTCTCGTACAGATACTTGGCAAGAGGCTTTCCTACATAACGGATGTGCCACGGTTCGTAGGCATAACCCGTTATCTTTGTCTTCCCCTTGGGATAGCGGATGGTAAAACCATAAAGATGGGCGTTCTCTGCAACCCACTTTCCTTCCGCCGTATTTGCAAAGGCTGTGGTCAAATCATATCTCAATGCGGCACAGGAGATGTCCATGGTTAATCCGGTCTGATGCTCACTGGTGCCCGGTACTGCGGAATACCTTAAGGTATGTTCTTTGCCTTTTACTACAATATTATTCGTGAATATCTTATATTGGCGTGCATAGGACCGGTAACCGGAGACGCCGCCCAGCTCATAGCCCTCTATCCGTGCGGCAAGAAAAAGCTGTTCTATGGCAGCAGCAGCTTCCGCCCGCATTAATGTACGCTCATCATAATAATTCAAATGGAAATAAATATTAGGTGTAACCAGATCATCAGGTTTATAGCCCTTTGGCAGGGCATATTCTTTATTTACAAAGACGGTGATGCTGTTCGGCTCCAGATCCAGCTCAGTAGCAGGTATAAACGGTTCTTCCGGGATCGGAGTCGGGGTGGGAGTAATTCCCTCAATAACCGGAGGGATATATGTAGGAATATCAGTTATGTACGGAGAGCTGTTATTACGGATATCTTCTGTGACTGCACTGCCGCTGACAGCCGGCAGGCCGGATATATCCGACGCAGAAGCATCTTCCGCACTAAAGACCGAGAATATCACAACCCCGCTTGCCATAATAATGGAGGTAACGGAAAGAATGAGTATGGTTAATGTCTTCTTATTCAATTATTTAATTCCCCTTTTGTAATCAAGTACGACCAGGCATACTTACAGCAGCTTAAAACAACAACATAATTATACCATATTCTGTGGCAAAAAATAACTGCTAAATAATAGTAATTGTTATTTTTTATTTTCGGTCAGATGATCCAACAGCTCTGTCTTCATACGATACAGCTTCACTGACAGGTCCACATACACAATATGAGGATTGATGAGCCGTCTTGCCTCGTCCCATAAGGACTCCTGCTCCTTAAGGCAATACTCGCGGATGTCCATAACGGAGGGAGAGGTGTATACGCATTTTCCGGATAGGAAGATGGGTATCAGAAGCTGGCGAAGGGTATAAGTATCCGGCTCAAGATAGGTTTTCTTCCAGGTGGCGATGGGGTCGAACAGCAGCAGAGGCTGGCCGGCGTTAAATTCCTCGTCCTCCAGGCAGATCAGGTCTGCCTTCACCTTACCGCTTTCCTTCTCATATACCCGGTAGATTTTCTTGTTGCCGGGATTGGTTATCTTCCATTGGTTCTCGGAAAGCTTGATCTTAGGAATGAATTCTCCTTCCCGCTTGATCGCGGCCAGCTTATATACACCGCCGAAGGACGGGCAGTCCCTGGAGGTGATCAGCTTCGTGCCGACGCCCCAGGAATCAATTCTGGCCCCCTGGGTCTTTAGGGAATCGATCAGGTATTCATCCAGATCGCTGGAGGCAGTGATCTTCGCTTCCGTAAAGCCCGCACCGTCCAGCATCTTTCTGGCCTTCTTGGAAAGGTAGGCAAGGTCGCCGCTGTCAAGGCGGATTCCGTATTTCTCCGGCATCCTGCCCTGATCGCGCAGCTCGGAGAATACTTTGACCGCATTGGGAACGCCGGAGCGTAAGGTATCATAGGTATCCACGAGCAAGGTGGTATTCTGCGGATAAAGCTCCGCATATTTGCGGAAGGCGGTGAGTTCATCGTCAAAGCTCATGATCCAGCTGTGGGCATGAGTTCCCAGGGCGGGAAGATCGTATAATTTGGCGGAGAGAACATTGCTGGTGCCGATACAGCCGCCGATGATAGCGGCCCTGGCGCCCAGAGTTCCCGCATCCGGCCCCTGCGCCCGGCGCAGGCCGAACTCCATAACCGGCTGGCCCCCTGCGGCATACACAACACGGGAGGCCTTGGTAGCAATCAGACTCTGATGGTTTATGATATTAAGAAGCGCTGTCTCTATCAGCTGTGCTTCCATGATGGGGGCGACCACCTTTACCAAAGGCTCCATGGGGAATACGACGGTGCCCTCCGGAATGGCCCAGATGTCGCCGGTAAAATGAAAATCCTCCAGATAGGAGAGGAATTTTTCATCGAATATTTTCAGGGAGCGAAGATAATCGGTATCCTCCGGCGTGAATTTAAGTGACTTAATATAATCAATGACCTGCTCCAGGCCGGCGCAGATCGCATATCCGCTTTCGCTGGGGTTCTCTCTGTAAAATACATCAAAGACTACCACTTCATTATTGTTATTCGTATAATAGCCCTGCATCATGGTCAGCTCATAAAAGTCAGTGAGCAGGGTTAAATTCTGTTTACCCATTGGTGCCTCCATCATCTACGTGCTGCGGCACGTATTTAAATAGTTCTTGTACTCTTAACAAACCATATACCTAAATTGATGATTCGTCAAGCACCTATCTGGACTTCTTCGGATAAGGCTTTTATCATCATTCATTAAGTCGGCGGATAAATATCCGGCTTAAGAATATTGAAACCATATGAATAATAGGTAAAAATATCTCTTGCAATTTATATTCTAATGGGTTAGAATATAATCGTATTCTAACCCATTAGAATGAGGAATGGTATGTATAGTATGAAATTGTTTGACAGTGAACTGAAGATCTTGGAAATACTTTGGGCTGAAGGTGATATCAGTGCAAAGCGTATCGCCGAAATTGCAAAAGAGAAGGTGGGATGGAGTAAAACAACTACCTATACCAATATTAAGAGATGCATTGATAAGGGAGCTGTTAGAAGATATCCCGATCAATTCATATGCCATGCGCTTATAACAAGAGAAGAAGCACAGGAATATGAGACAAACGAATTAATTAATAAGATGTACGGCGGTGCGGCGGATAAGCTGGTAGCCTCATTATTGAGCGGAAAGAAACTAACCTATGAACAAATCGAGAATTTAAAGCGAATGGTAAGGAACATGGAATAGGAGGCAGTCATGAAGCTGGTTGAAATGAGCTTGTCATCGGTAGTTATTATTATATCAATAATCTTTGTTCGTTCCTTATTTTTAAATAAGCTTTCCAAAAGGTTATTTGTTATATTATGGGCTATTGTTCTATGCCGTTTGTTTTTACCGGTCTCATTCCAATTTGATCTTCAGCCATATATTAGAGATAATGATATAATAACCGGCAACGGTTTGTCTTTGGTCCAATTTGTTGAAAAGGCTGTAGATAATGCCGATGCCATATCGGAAACAGCGATGGGTTCTGATACTTATTCCGCGGGGATACCTGTGTCTGAGGTGATATTCTGGGTTTGGTGCGTGGGAATGATTGTTACCTTCATAGTGTTCCTTGTCCCGCACGCCAGATTTATATTAAAAAGCAGATCGGCAATTCTATTGAACAATGAAATGATCAACAGCTGGGTCGTTGATTATCATTTCAGGAGAAATATAATTATAAAGCAGTCGGATCTGGTTGCAATGCCTGTTACATACGGAGTTATCAAGCCGATTGTTCTGCTTCCCAAAGCGATAACCGAATTGGATGAAGAACAGCTGAAATGTGTTATTATTCATGAATTGGCTCATATCAGGCATTTTGATGTCATTATAAAATGGTTATTATTAATAGCAATCGGGATACATTGGTTTAATCCGTTCATTTGGATCGTTTATGTCTTAGCCAATCGGGACATTGAATTATCCTGCGATGAAGCAGTTATCCGAAGCATGAAAGCCGGCATATCAAGAAAGGCTTATGCAATGGCGCTTATAAATCTTGCTGAATACAGGCTTAAGTTTGCACCTATCGTCAGTGGTTTTAATAAAAGCGATATTGAAGAAAGGATAGCGGCTATTATGACAATGAAAAAAGTAACTGTGAGAAGATGGATAGGAACATCAATTATAATTATTGGTACAGGAGTGTTATTTGCTACTACTTATGTAAGAGCAAATTCATCAGTGGACGTTCCGATTCAATCAAAAGAACTGAATGTAATGAATTATCCGGTGAATGAGAACGGGCAGACCTACGGATCCGCTCCATATGGATCCGGTCTTTCACAAGATGTAGAACCGGATTTATTAGCGGCATATGGTGTCAATGGTTTATTAGGCTACGTTAAATCTGTTGATTTACGTGGACCGGTGTTCAATTCTCCACAAGAAGCGATAGCGTATCAGGAAACCCATAAAGGCGGCAGAGTAATACCCTTATACGAAGTGGACGGAGTAACAATAATTGATGAATTTATAGTTGGCGGTACCGGTAATTGAAGCAAAAGCTTTTAATAATACTTATGAGGAGGAATTATAATGAGGCTATTTAAGATTAAAAAAATGACAGCAGTATTAATATGTATCTCGTTATTATTTATTATGGGTTCATCGGCATTCGCTTTAACGATTTCACCTCCGTACCAAACGCCTGTAATTAATGGGTATGTTTATACTCTCTATTCAGTAGCCAGTGACCGTTACATTGCCGGTGGAGGCACAATAGAAGCTATGGCCATGGTCAATGCAGATACTAACGTACCTATCGGATATATGGGGGCGAATGCCCGGTTATTTAATTCGGCTGGCAGCTTAATAGCATCCAGCGGGACGGTATATAATACATCGAGTACATCGGGATGGATTGTTTATTCATCTGCTATAAGTACTCCCGGAGTGTATTATGCACAGAATACAGGATCGTTTTATAATGGGAGCGGATATACTGTATATACGGGATATGCGTCTCCGTTACAAACATTTCCAAGCTCAGGTTCATCGAGTTTTTCAAAAGCTGACAAAGCGAATGCGGAAAAGGCCTTGAATGAAATATTATCCGTATCTGAATACAATAGCAATAGGAATGGTGAAACTTACGGTTCAGCATTATCTGCCGATACCATCGGATTTGAACCTGACTTGATAGCGGCTGTCGGTACCAATGGAATAAACGGATATGTGAGACCGGAGGATTTATCTCCGAAGCCATCAGCGGTTGGAGAAGCTCTTGCACAGGTGGGAGAGAATGGGAGCAGTCGTACAATTCCGCTGTATACCAGTGATGGTACGACTGTTATCGGGACATTTGACATAGTAACAAGATATGAAGTAATGTCCGATGACAAATAATATGCATTTATCTGATTAAATCGGTTTACATCTATATATTGGGGAAGCAAGAAAGCGGGATAATATGGCAGCATGTTCCTGCTTTTTTGCATTTCATACTGTAAACCGGCTGTTATTGCTTATTCTTCGCCTTTCATCGGTATGAATTTAATGAAAGCTATTGACATACTATATAAATTATAATAGACTACATTTTATAAATTGATATAAAAAGATAAAAACCATGACGGAGAGAGTAAGCGTATTGCAAAAATCCCAGCGATCCGGGGACAGTGTGAGCCCGGTATGAGTAGCAGACGGCCGAAGATCACTCCCAAGTTGCAAGACCCAAAGGCAGGTTGAAGACAGCTGAGTAGGTTGAGCCGGTATCTACCGTTATATAGATAATGTATGAATGTCTATGGCAAGCAGAATGATCTGTGAACAGGAATTAAAGAATCAGAATCCTTATCTGCATAACATAAGCCGGGGCAGAGTACGTGAAACAGGTGGTATAATGACAGCATATGCTCTCATCCTTTTTCGGATGGGAGCTTTTTTAAGCGGTAAATTCTTTATTATCTCCGGTATGATCCGCAGGTTCGCTGATTAAGTGAAGCTTTGATCCATAAAGGGAATAATAAATAGAAGGCTGAAATTAATTATTATATTAGGAGGTTTTTAATATGTACGATAAGGTGTCTTCGGACTTGAACTTTGTCGAGAGAGAGAAAAAGGTCTTACAATTCTGGAAGGATCAGCAGATCTTTGAAGCCAGCATTAAGGAGCGCAGTAAGGGGGATACTTTTACCTTCTACGACGGACCCCCGACTGCCAACGGCAAACCCCATATCGGCCATGTGCTGACAAGGGTCATTAAGGATATCATTCCGAGATACAGAACCATGAAGGGCTATAATGTCCTTCGTAAAGCAGGCTGGGATACCCACGGCCTCCCTGTGGAGCTTGAGGTGGAAAAGCTGCTGGGTATCAACGGCAAGGACCAGATCGAAGCATACGGCCTGGAACCGTTTTTGCAAAAATGCAAGGAGAGCGTATGGAAGTATAAGGGCATGTGGGAGGATTTCTCCGGCACCGTGGGCTTTTGGGCCGATATGGAGAAGCCTTATGTTACTTATCATAATGAATATATCGAATCCGTATGGTGGTCATTAAAGCAGATCTGGGAGAAGGGGCTTTTGTATAAGGGCTTTAAGACGGTTCCCTATTGTCCCAGATGCGGAACACCTCTTTCCAGCCATGAGGTTGCCCAGGGCTATAAGGATGTAAAGGAGAAGTCCGTAATCGCGAAGTTCCGTATGAAAGGGACCGCGGATGAATACATCCTGGCATGGACCACAACACCCTGGACACTTCCTTCCAATGTGGCACTCTGCGTGAATCCGGAGGAGACCTATGTGAAGGTGAAGGTATCCGTAGATGCCAGGGGCAATGTACTGAAGAAAGACGGCGGCTGTTCCTGCGGACACGGACATGGCAAGGGACAGGATCACGGGCATGGTCATGGCAATGAGAGCTGCCAGGATCATGGGCATACCCATGACCATGGAGATAAACACGGCCATAATACTGCGGATGAAGCCTCAGCGGGAACAGAGCATTATATCCTTGCGGAAGCATTGTTAGGGGTCCTTGAGGGTGATTATGAAGTAGAGCAGAGATATACCGGCAAAGAGCTGGAATATACGGAATATGAGCCTCTATTTGATTATGCGGAGGTGGATGCCAAGGCTTACTTTGTTACCTGTGACAACTATGTAACCCTGAGTGACGGTACCGGAGTGGTGCATATTGCACCTGCCTTCGGTGAGGACGATAACCGGGTCGGCAAGATATACGGACTCCCCTTCGTTCAGCTCATTGACGGCAAGGGTGAATTCAAACCGGAAGCAACGGACCTGGCGGGCATGTTCTGCAAGGCTGCGGATGAACCGATCATGAAGCTGCTGGCACAGAAGGGCTTATTGTTTAAGATCCTTAAATTCGAGCACAGCTATCCCTTCTGCTGGCGCTGTGATACCCCCCTCATCTATTACGCAAGAGAATCTTGGTTCATTAAGATGACTGCGGTGAAGGAGGAGCTGCTCGCCAATAACAATACCATCAACTGGATGCCGGAGAGCATCGGTCAGGGACGCTTCGGCGATTGGCTGAAGAACGTTCAGGACTGGGGCCTTTCCCGCGACCGTTATTGGGGAACTCCGCTTCCTGTCTGGGAGTGTGAGGACGGACACCGTCATTGCATCGGCAGCATTGAAGAATTAAAGTCCATGTCGGACAATTGCCCGGATAATATTGAGCTTCACAGGCCCTTCATCGATGCGGTTACTATCAAATGCCCGGAATGCGGCAAAGAGATGACCCGTGTGAAGCCAGTGATCGACTGCTGGTATGATTCGGGTTCCATGCCCTTTGCGCAGTGGCATTATCCCTTTGAAAACAAGGAGCTGTTCGAGGAGAATTTCCCTGCGGACTTTATCAGCGAGGCTGTGGATCAGACCAGAGGCTGGTTCTATTCCCTGCTGGCGATCTCTACCCTGATTTTTGGGAAGTCTTCCTTTAAGAATGTTATCGTACTGGGACACGTTCAGGACGAGAACGGACAGAAGATGTCCAAATCCAAGGGAAATGCCATAGATCCCTTTGACGCGCTGGAGCAGCACGGAGCCGATGCGGTCCGCTGGTATTTCTATATCAACTCCGCCCTGTGGCTGCCCAATCGTTTCCATCACGGGGCAGTTACCGAAGGACAGAGAAAGTTCATGGGTACCCTTTGGAATACCTATGCCTTCTTCGTGCTGTATGCCAACATTGATAATTTTGATGCAACCGGACATCAGCTGGAATATAATAAGCTGCCGGTTATGGATAAATGGCTGCTCTCCAGACTGAATACCCTGGTAAAATCCGTGGATGAGCATCTGGATAACTACCGGATAACCGAGGGTGCAAGATTACTTGCACAGTTCGTAGATGAGCTTTCCAACTGGTATGTAAGAAGAAGCCGTGAGCGCTTCTGGGCGAAGGGGATGCCCCAGGATAAGGTCAATGCCTATATGACCCTATATACGGCATTGGTTACCATAGCAAAGCTTTCCGCACCCTTTATTCCCTTCATGACCGAGGATATCTATCAGAACCTGGTGGCAAAACTCGATAAGAATGCAGCCAGGAGCATCCATCTGGCGGATTATCCGGTTTATAATGAAGCATGGATCGATACCGGGCTGGAGGCTAATATGGAAGAAGTGCTGGAGGTGGTTGTGCTTGGCCGTGCCTGCAGGAATGCGGCCAACATCAAGAACCGCCAGCCCATCGGCAAAATGTATGTGAAGGCAGAGACAGAGCTGTCCGCCTTCTATACGGCAATCATAGCGGAGGAGCTGAATGTGAAGGAGGTTATCTTCACGGAGGATGTCAGGGACTTCACCTCCTATAATTTCAAGCCGCAGCTTAAGACACTGGGACCGAAATTCGGCAAGCAGATCGGTGCGGTACGCACCCTCTTATCCCAGCTGGACGGTAATGCCGCCATGGATGAGATCAATGCAACCGGCAGACTGAAGATAGTAATTGACGGTGTGGAAGCAATACTGGATAAGGAAGATCTGTTGATCGAGGCTGCCCAGACGGAAGGCTTTGTCTCCGACTCCGACCATGGTATCACCGTGGTACTGGATACCAATCTGACGGAGGCTCTTATCGAGGAAGGCTATGTGAACGAGATTGTCAGCAAGATTCAGACCATGCGCAAGGAAGCGGATTTTGAAGTTATGGACCATATCAGGGTATTCCAGGACGGCAATGATAAGATCCGGGAAATCATGCTCCGCAACGCAGAGGAGATCAGGACCCAGGTATTAGCGGAGGAATTGCTGTTTGACCAGGTACGGGGCTATGCCAAGGAATGGAACTTAAACGGTGAAAATGTAACACTGGGCGTGGAGAAACTGTAAGATATACAGGCATCAAACAGTAAGATATGTAGGCGCCAAAACAGTATGATATGCAGACGTCAAAACAATATGAAATACAGAATTGACAGTATAGATCCGTAGTGTTATCCTATGGGTGTGATAACATGAAATTCAGAGGTGACGCAATCCGGCACACTTGATATTACACAATCGGTAATATAAGTGAGAACGTGGAAAAGAGAATAAAATCATAACTGAACAAGGAAATAATGACTGTTTTATTACGGTTTGTTTTCCTTACCCAAGGTTTGATTTTATTACATTTTTCCACGCATATAATCCAAATTATTAAGCTGTGGAAAATTAATTCCACAGCTTTTTTCATGTTATCACAAAAAAATAAATCAGAGGAGATTTTAATATGTATCAAAGGCTTTTAGATTTTATATCGGGGAAACCCGAACTCTATGCGCAGAGCACGGCAAAATTCTGGAATGACGAGCATATTTCAAAAGGAATGTTAAAGGCCCACCTTGACCCGGAGCAGGACGCGGCATCAAGAAACCATGAATTTATCGGCAGGTCGGCGGACTGGATTACGAGGGTGGCGCCGCCCTCACAATATACCGAATTGCTTGACCTGGGCTGCGGACCGGGATTGTATGCGGAAAAATTGACCCGATGCGGCTATCATGTAACAGGAATAGACTATTCAAGCCGATCTCTGGAATATGCACGTAATAACGCGGAGCAAAATCATTTGGAGATCAATTACCGGTATCAGGACTACCAGGAGATATCATACCATGAACAATTCGATGTTATAACACTGATCTACTGTGATTTTAGTGTTTTTTCAGACAGCGGACGAAAAAAGCTGCTGGATAAAATATGGAGAGCATTGAAGCCAAACGGTAAATTTATCGTGGATGTATTTACGCCGGAAGAATATCAGGACAGGAAAGAATCCAGGGAATGGTCCTACAGTGAAGGCGGATTCTGGAACGAAAAACCGCATATCTGTTTAGATTCCCGATACTTTTACGAAGAAGGCGCTACCAGACTGGATCAAACGGTTGTTATAACAGGAGATACAATCGAATGCTATAATTTATGGGATCACACCTTTACTGCGGATGAGTTAAAAAGCGACTTGTGTACCGCTGGATTTCATACGGTTGATTTTTACGGGGATGCGGCAGGAGCTGACTATATGCCTGACAGTAAGCTGTTATGTGCGGTCGCAACGAAGGGGGTATAACCGCTTCCATATAAGTTCTCCGTATAAGCTCCCCATATAAGCTCCCCATATAAGATCTCTGTATAAGCCCTCTGTTTAGACTGCTTAAATTGCAGAATAATCGTGGACAACTCACAAGGATTGGAGTGCAGGCAGATAGCGGTCAGGTTAAAAGAGCTGCGACCGGATCCGGATCGTATCAGGAATCCCCTGGGAACCAGGCCTGGTCCAGCAGCCTGACCGCGGCGGCGATATCCTCCTCCGACATGGCGGCATAGCCGATGAGCAGCGCCGCCCGGGGATCCAGGGAGCTTCTGTCGCTGTAATATTTTGATATGCCATAGGTTTTTACACCGCAGCTTAAGGCGGAATCAACCAGCTCCCCCTCCGGCATGCTGTTGGGAACACGAAGGATCAGATGAAGGCCGGCGTCGGCACCCTGGATTTCAATACCCCGGCTGAGTCCCGTGACAGCTTTTACAAGGCTGTCACGTTTTCTTTTGTACACGGTACGCATTTTATTTAAATGCCGTTCAAAATATCCGTTTTCAATAAACCTGCATAAAACCTTCTGTTCAATGACGGGCACCGGACAGAGGATATAGGACAGCCGCTCATGATAACGCTTCATTAGATGGGGAGGCAGTACCATATAACTGACCCGCAGAGCAGGTGAGACAGATTTGGACAGGGAGCCCATATAGATTACCTTTTCTTTGGTGTCCAGGCCCTGCAGTGCCGGTATGGGCTTGCCGCTGTATTTAAACTCACTGTCATAATCATCTTCAATAATATATCTTCCGGCTGCCTCATCCGCCCAGTTAAGAAGCTGTATCCGCCGGTTAATGGGCATTATCCCCCCGGACGGGAACTGATGGGCGGGGGTAATGCAGATAATATTGGAGCTGCTTTCATAAACCTGTTCCGGTATCATTCCGTTTCGGTCAATTCCGATTGCCGTAAAGCCGGCCCTACTTCCGGTAAATAACTGGTTCAGCTTTTCATAGCCGGGATTTTCAATTCCGTAGACACTGTCCGGTTCCAGGAGCTGTATCAGGGTCTGGAATAACAGCTCGGTTCCGGAGCTTATAATAATCTGATGCTCGGTGCAGTTAACGCCCCTGGACTGGTGAAGATAGGCGGATATGGCGGCCCTGAGCTTCCCATGCCCCAGGGAATCCCCCGGAAGGACCAGCTCATCGTCATATTCGTCGATAACCTCCTTCGTCAGCTTACGCCAGATATCAAAGGGAAAGGTATCGCGGTCGACTCCGTGGTAGGAAAAATCATAGCGAAGCTTCGGGGTACGGGAAGCTTCCTTATTAATACCGTGGAAAGGATTCATATGAAGTCTTTGCAAATGATCGATCTGATTGACATAATATCCTTTTTTCTCTATTGAGGTTATGTAGCCCTCTTCCATAAGCTGGTCATAAGCAGCCTGGATAGTATTCTGGCTGATGTTAAGATAGGCGGAAAGCTTTCTTTTGGAAGGAAGCTTTGAATCCCAGAGGATCCTGCCGGTTTGTATTTCAATTTTGATATAGGAATACAGTTGATGGTAGATTGGTGTCCTGCTCTCAGTATCCAGATGAAAGGTCAGCATTTCCATTGGTAAATCCACTCCTTCTGCTTGTATTGGCAGGGCCTGTAATAGTGCGGCATACTGGAATAATCCGGGTATTATGCATGGCAATGGTTTCCTCATGGTGACAGATGCCGTATGCAATATCCGAAAGACCTTAATAACCCGCAAATCTGATACCATTAATAATGTGTTTTCTGATACTTATAATATGACCAGATTGGAATTATAATAGGATAAAATTTTAAAAATGTCAAGCGGCACAGCCGGGGATAAGAATGCTTCTTAAACGGGAACATATTATATTCACGGCTGTGCAGCAACAGGAGGGCCGATATGTTGAATGAAAGATATGAATTGAACAAGAATCTGGCGCAGATGCTGAAAGGCGGCGTAATCATGGATGTTACGACCCCGGAGCAGGCGAAGATCGCCGAGGCTGCCGGTGCCTGCGCAGTTATGGCGCTGGAACGGATACCGGCGGATATCAGGGCTGCCGGAGGGGTTTCAAGAATGAGCGATCCGGGAATGATCCGCACAATCCAGGAGGCAGTGACCATCCCGGTCATGGCAAAGGTACGGATCGGGCATTTTGCTGAGGCACAGATACTGGAGGCGGTCGAGATCGATTTTATTGATGAGAGCGAGGTGCTGTCTCCTGCAGATGATACCTTTCATATTGATAAAAGCAAGTTCCGTGTGCCCTTTGTATGCGGTGCGAAGGATCTGGGAGAAGCGCTTAGAAGGATAGCGGAGGGAGCATCCATGATAAGGACCAAGGGTGAACCGGGAACCGGGGATGTGGTACAGGCGGTCCGCCATATACGGCTCATCCATCAGCAGATCAGAAAGCTTCAAGGCCTGAGAGAGGATGAATTATACCATGCCGCGAAGGAGCTTGAGGTACCATATGAACTGGTACGGTATGTACATATCCACGGCAGTCTTCCGGTAGTTAATTTTGCTGCCGGAGGAGTGGCCACACCGGCGGATGCCGCCCTGCTTATGCAGCTGGGTGCGGAGGGAGTGTTTGTGGGCTCCGGTATCTTTAAATCCGGTAATCCGGCCAAGCGGGCACAGGCAATCGTAAAGGCCGTTGCCAATTACCAGGATGCGAAGCTGCTGGCAGAACTTTCTAAGGATCTGGGAGAAGCCATGGTAGGTATCAATGAACAGGAAATAGAGCTGCTGATGTCACAGCGCGGGATTTAACCACAGGAGGAACCGATGAAGCGTATTGGAGTATTGGCTCTTCAGGGGGCATTTGCAGAGCATATCAGGGTCTTGGAGCAACTGGGCGTGCAGGCCTGTGAGCTGAGACAAAAGGCGGACCTTTCAGACCGGCCGCTGGACGGAGTTATCCTGCCGGGCGGTGAAAGCACGGTGATGGGCAAATTACTCAGGGAACTGGATATGCTTTATGATCTGAAGCAAATGATACGGGAAGGGCTCCCCGTTCTGGGCACCTGTGCCGGACTCATCCTTCTTGCCGGAGAGATATCGGGTGATGATAACCGCTATCTTGGCACTATGGACATCACGGTCCGGAGGAATGCCTATGGAAGGCAGCTGGGAAGCTTTCATACCAGAAGTGTCTTTCAGGGGGTGGGAGAGGTGCCCATGACCTTTATCCGGGCGCCCTTGATTGAACGGGTAGCTGAGGAGAAAGGAGCGGAGGTCTTAGCTTTCGCGGGGGAGCATATCGTAGCCGCAAGACAAAAGAATATGCTGGTGACGGCCTTTCATCCGGAGCTGGGCGGGGATGATAGGATCCATAAATTCTTCTTAAAGCTGTGATCCCATTGGAACAATTTGCTCTATGGCCTGCATACGGGCGGATAATGCCATGGGCAGCCGGCATTGTCCGCCCGTTCATGAAAGCCGTTAAAATACAGCATCATAGCCTGCGGCAGCATGGATTCTGAAAGATTTCCGTATATAATTAAAGTTTCAAAAATTTACACTTGCAATTATGAACTTTTCATACTATAATAAAGTACATCTTTAGCAATGTATTGATTATTCAATAAAGCTAAGGAATAAAATATAAAACGAGACAAAAGGGTTTCAACAATTATCAAAGGTTACCGGCGACGGCGATTCTTGATAAGGGCTGAAGCCCTATTTGCATTTAATCAAAAGGAGGGAATTAATTAAATGAAGAGAAAATTATTATCTTTATTACTTGCATCCGTAATGATCGGATCATTGTTGACAGGATGTAAAAGCACACCGGCGGATAATACTCCGGCAACACCCACACCCGGAACTGATACATCATCCGGTGAAGAAGACAATGTAATAAGAATCGGTGTTGTAGGAAGCTTAACAGGCGGCAGCGCTATCTATGGTAAGGGTGCACAGAACTCAATTACCATGGCGGCAGAGGAGATTAATGCAAGCGACAGTCCCATAAAGGTAGAGATCGTAAACGGAGGTAAGGTTGTAGATGACGGCGGCGATGCCAAGCAGGCCGTGAATGCTTATAACAGCCTGGAGCCTGAGAAGCCCGAAGCAATCGTAGGCGCGTTCTTCTCCTCCATTACAATTCCCATGGCAGAGCTTGCCAACGAGCAGGGTATGTTATTATTAGCTACCGGCGCTACCAACGTAAAGGTTACCCAGATTGGACCCACCATCTTCAGAAATAACTTTATCGATCCCTTCCAGGGCGAGATGGCGGCAAACTTTGCGAAAGAGCTTGGCGCAACCAAGGCAGCGATCGTATATGCAAAAGATGATGATTATTCCAACGGTCTGAAGGACGCTTTCGTAAAAAGTGCGGCAGACGTCGGCATTGAAGTGGTATATACCGGTGAATGCACCACAAAGGATACTGACTTTACCGCTCAGGCTTCCCAGGTAGTTGCTTCCGGAGCTGACTTCTTATTCTATCCCGTATTCCTGGATACTGTTCCCCTGATCGTTCAGCAGGTAAGAGATGCCGGCTTTGAAGGCCCTATCATGGGCGGTGACGGCTGGGATGGTGCTGATACCACCGGACTGGAATCCTATTTTGAGAATTGCTATTTCACCAATCATTATTCCAATGAGGATACTTCACCCGCAGTACAGGCATTTGTTACCAAGTATACCGAGAAATACGGCGCAGATACTCTGAATGCCTGCGCAGCTCTTTACTACGATGCGATCTATATGTTAGTAGAAGCAGCAAAGACCGGCGGCGGTACAGATACAGCTTCACTGGTTGAGGGCATGGACGGCATGTCATTCTCCGGCGTAGGAACCTTTACTCTTGATGAGAACCGTAATGCGATTAAGGCTGTGGTTGTAAATACCTATGTCGATGGCAAGGTTAAGTGGTTAAAGACCCTGGAGCCGTAATCCGCTTAAGAACTAAACATTGGAACATACTACGACACAGGAGCAGGTGCAGAGCTTGTTTCTGTGTCGTATGTTATGAATACTTGACTGGAAAATATAAGTAATATTATAATAAAACTAAATTTTATCAATTGACTTAAGGCAATAACAGGAGAAAGTGCCCGAGGCATAAGCTGTCGGGCGAAATCAAAGCAGAAAGTTGGGTGTTGGCATGTCATTATTTATACAAAGTATGGTGAATGGACTTAACCAGGGTGCCATCTATGCATTGATAGCCCTTGGCTATACCATGGTTTACGGTATCATCCGCATGATTAACTTTGCGCATGGTGACTTCATTATGGTAGGAAGTTATACGTTGTTTTACACAATACCGTTAATGATCAGAGCAGGTATGCCGGCATGGATGGCAGTATTGTTTGCGGTGGTCGTGTGTACTGTGGTGGGTATCTCGGTTGAGGTAATTGCCTACAGGCCGGTACGAAAAGCAGGTTCGTTAACAGCGCTTATAACAGCCTTGGCGATGAGTCTTTTCTTAGAGAATATGGCGATGGTGCTGTTCGGACCGAATCCGAGATCGGTTCCTGCCATATTCAAGCTTCCCTCCCTTGATTTTATAGGTGTGAGATTACAGTTAAAATACCTGATCACCTTGGGTATCGGTATTGTTATGATGATTTCACTGAATTTGTTTGTCAAATATACAAAGCTTGGTAAAGCCATGAGAGCCGTGCCTCAGGATAAGCAGGCAGCGACTTTGATGGGTATTAAGGTTAATAATATTATCACGGTCACCTTCGGTATCGGTTCGGCTCTTGCAGCGGTGGCGGCACTGCTGTATTGCAGCACTTATCCCAGAGTTACCATGGATATGGGAAGTATGATGGGTCTGAAGGCATTTATCGCCGCGGTTCTTGGGGGTATCGGAAGTATTCCGGGTGCCATGGTCGGCGGCCTGCTGGTGGGTCTGATTGAGATCTTTGTTAAGGTATATGTTGCTCCCGGATGGTATGAAGCGATTACCTACAGTCTCTTAATCATCGTATTAATCGTAAAACCTTCCGGTATTCTCGGTAAGAATATCGGCGAGAAAGTGTAGGTGGAAGCATGAAAATACTGAACAATAAAAAATGGACGTATTTAATTAATTTTATAGGAATATGTATCATATTTCTGCTGCTGATGTTTCTTTTCAATTCCGGTATATTGGGAAACTGGAATAATTACATTAAAGGTATCTTAACTACCGCATGCTATACCATCATCATGGTGGCGTCACTTAATCTGCTGACCGGCTTCATGGGAGAGTTTTCGATCGGTCATGCAGGCTTTATGTCTGTGGGGGCTTATGCTTCTGCAATTCTTACCAATGTACTGGCGGGCAGAGGCATACCGGATATTCTTCTTTTTATCATTGCTCTTTTAGCCGGCGGAATTGTAGCCGGTATCACAGGAGCTCTGGTCGGTATCCCCGCCCTTCGGCTGAGAGGGGACTATCTGGCAATTGTGACCATTGCATTCGCAGAGATCATCCGGGTTGCATTCACTAATTTTACAATTACCGGCGGCGGCAGAACCATGAGCGGTATTACAAAGCTTTCCGACTTTTTCTGGTGCTTCTGGGTGATGGTAATCTGTGTTACTATTATGTATATGTACATCAGATCCAGATACGGCCGTACGGTGATTGCCATTCGCGAGGATTATATCGCCGCATCCGCCAGCGGCATCAATGTAACCTATTATAAGGTTCTGACATTTACCATATCCGCATTCTTTGCAGGTGTGGGCGGAGCGATGTATGCCCACTATATGACGGCGATGATTCCCACTACCTTTAACTTCATGTATTCCGCAGAATTTTTAACCATGGTTATCATCGGCGGGACGGGATCCTTAACCGGCTCCATCCTCGGCGCTACCTTCCTTTCTTCCTTGCCGGAGCTTATGAGGGATTTTGCCCAGTACCGTATGCTGGCTTATTCCGTAGTACTGGTATTGGTTATGATATTTAAGCCGAGCGGTATCTTTGGTACCTATGAATTCTCCCTGACGAATATTCTTTCTAAGATATTTGGCAGGAAAGAAAAGAAAGCCAGGGAGGTGTAGTTTATGATGAACACAGAGCAACCCGTATTGAAGGCGTCGCATCTTGGAATTGCTTTCGGCGGACTCAAAGCGGTGAGTGATTTTAATATTGAGATCGGTAAAAGTGAACTATTCGGTCTGATCGGACCCAACGGAGCAGGAAAGACTACGGTATTTAACCTGCTGACCGGTGTTTATAAGCCTACGGAAGGTGCATATTATCTAAATGGTGAGAATATGAACGGCAGG
The DNA here is from genome assembly GCA_023424995.1 of Bacillota bacterium. Lineage (GTDB taxonomy): Bacteria > Bacillota > Clostridia > Lachnospirales > Lachnospiraceae > Mobilitalea. The sequence continues at coordinate 69,241 of JAFADH010000332.1, forward strand.
AAGACTCATCAGGTGGTGCAGGCCGGGATCGCCAGAACCTTCCAGAATATCCGTCTGTTTAAGAAGATGACAGCCTTGGAGAATGTCAAGGTTGCTATGAATAAGAATATGAAATATTCCGTCGCTTCGGCTATCTTAAGACTTCCCAGCTACTGGAAGGAAGAAGCCGAGATAGACGCCAGGGCAAGGGAGCTTTTAGAGGTAGTAAGACTAGGGGACAAAGCCGGCGTTGTCGCGGCGAATCTTCCCTACGGACAGCAAAGAAGACTGGAGATCGCAAGAGCGCTTGCTACCGGTATGAAGCTGCTGTTATTGGATGAGCCTGCTGCCGGTATGAATCCTACCGAGACGGCAGAGCTGCTTGATATCATCAATTTAATCCGTAAGAAATTCGACATATCCGTATTACTGATAGAGCATGACATGAGCCTTGTCATGAATATCTGCGAGAAGATACAGGTTCTTGATTACGGCGAGACAATTGCATTTGGCACACCGGATGAGATAGCCAGAAACACCAGGGTTATTGAAGCTTATCTCGGTAAAGAAGACGAATAGGAGGGAGAGTGCGTATGTTATCAATCAAAGATTTGCATGTTTCCTACGGTGCAATTGACGCCATTCGTGGTGTAAGCCTTGAGGTAAATAACGGTGAGATCGTATCGCTTATCGGTGCAAACGGTGCCGGTAAAACCACCATATTACACACTATCACAGGTCTGAAGGCAGCAAAAAGCGGTACCATTACTTACAACGATCTGGATCTTCGTGCCACCGATGCCAGCAGATTGATCCGGTATGGAATCTGTCATGTACCGGAGGGAAGGCACATCTTCCCGGATATGACGGTGCTGGAGAATCTTGAGATGGGAGCTTATTCCCTTAAAATCAGCAAGCATGATCTTGAGAAGAAGATGAATGTTGTATTCGAACGTTTCCCAAGATTAAAGGAACGGTATAAGCAGCTGGCAGGGACCCTATCTGGCGGCGAGCAGCAGATGTTAGCCATGGGCAGGGCTCTGATGGCCGATCCCAAGATCCTTCTGCTGGATGAACCGTCCATGGGACTGTCACCGATTCTGGTGAAGGAAATCTTCAGCATCATCAGATATTGCCATGACCTGGGAATTACCATACTCCTGGTTGAGCAGAATGCCAAGATGGCACTGAGTATCGCCGACCGGGCCTATGTTCTTGAGACCGGGGGCATAACCATCTCCGGCAAAGCCAAGGATCTGCTGGAGGATGACAGGGTACGCAAGGCATATCTGGGACAGTAGAAAATATTTATTTTGTGTAATAAAATATAAGGGTATGGAATAAAAGTATTAGGACTTGTGATAACGAAAATAATATGATTTATTTATATGTCAGTTAAACATTTTGACCTGTATTAATGATGCCGCAAAGATGCGGTATCATTATACCAAGGCACAATTTTGCAAGTTGTTAAGAAAGGTATGGTTGTAAAATGGAAAACTTAGGATATTATGATGGGAAATATGATTTAATTGAGAATATGACGATCCCGTTTGACGACAGAGTTCATTATTATGGTGACGGAGTATATGATGCAACATGCGCCGGCAATCACATTATATTTAACCTGGAGGAGCATATTGACCGGTTCTTTAACAGCGCGGCATTACTTCAGATAAAAATACCTCATACCAAGGAGGAGGTAAAAAATATTCTGAATGAAATGATTGCCAAGGTAGATGGGGAGGAGCATTTTGTCTACTGGCAGGCAACAAGAGCGGTAGCACCCAGAAACCATAAATTCCCGGAGGGCCCGTCCAAGCTGTGGATCTCCGTCCGGCAGAAGAAAATCGCCGATATGAATAAGCCGGTAAAGCTTATAACAGTCGAGGACACAAGGTTCCTGCATTGTAATATCAAGACCCTTAACCTGATACCGAATGTTATGGCGGCTCAGAAGGCGGAGCTGGCAGGCTGTGATGAGGTTGTTTTCCATCGCGGTGAAAGAGTAACGGAAGGCGCCCACAGCAATGTCCATATCATTAAGGACGGCAGGTTCATAACTCCTCCGACGGATCATTATATACTTCCCGGAATTGCAAGAGCACATCTGATCAATATGTGTAAGAAGCTGAATATCCCTTATGATGAGACAACCTTCACCGTGAAGGAGCTGACGGAAGCGGATGAGGTTATCGTAAGCTCCTCCAGCTGCTTCTGTTTATCCGCATCCGAGGTTGACGGACAGAAGGTGGGAGGCAAGGCACCGGAGCTGCTTCAGCGATTACAGGAAGCACTGTTGGACGAATACTTGACAGCGACGTTGCAGAAATAAATATAAGGGTGTTGCAAAACCATTTGCAGCACCCTATAGACGTTTATATGCAATTTATTTTACATGCAGATATGCGCATGATGTGAATGACTCTGCAGGATACCCATCAGGCGCAATGTGTACGGGAGAGTGCATTGTCTTGTTCATAATCAGCCAAATGCATTGTATGTCTTGCCATATTCCGCGTCAGCTTTACTCCGTGCATACCGCTGCGGGGTGTCCGGTTTCTTGCGGAAATGACAAAACATTCAGTATAGCTTGACGGAAGGTGAATGAGGCAGTACGCCGGGAAAGGAATGTTAATAATATGACCAAAGAAGAACTATCGATATATAATGTCGGAGAAAATCTGGATAATCTGATGAATTTGGATCCCAGAGGCTATGGGGTATGCCGTATTCTGTATCATGGGAGCAGAGAATATACGGGAGAGCCACTCACCACTCATTCGGCAAAGAAACTGGTTCAATATATTCAGCCGGGAGATTTTGTATATATCATCACAGGGTTTATACTGCTTCCTTATAAGGTGCCGGAGATGGACGGGATGGTCAGCTCCATGCTGCTTGCCCGCTCCCTTGTGGCAGCCTTCGATGCAAAGCCGGTTATTATCTGCCCGGAGGATTGCCTGGAGGCCGTTAAGAAATGTGCGCCTGTTGTAGGACTGCATTGCTTTGAAGATATCGGCCGGATTGCAGACTTGCCGCTCTCCATGGGAGTTATTGCATTTACAAAGGATAAGAACAAGGCTGAGAAGCAGGCGGATGAAATCATTGCAGACAGACTTCCCAGGGCGGTAATATCGGTGGAGGCACCGGGAGCCAATGAGAGAGGGGAATACCATAATGCGGCAGGCGTGAATGTAACGGAACTGGAAGCCAAGACGGATATACTGTTTAAAAAGCTTCAGGATAAAGGGGTCCTCAATTTTGCCATCGGGGATCTGGGCAATGAGATCGGCATGGGCTCCATCGGAGAGCATATAAGCAGATATGTTCCCTATACTTCGGTCAACCAGTGCAAGTGTGACTGCGGCAGCGGCACGCTGGCAGCTACCGGGGCGGATAATATTATAACGGCTACCGTATCCGACTGGGGCTGCTATGGATTGATGGCAGCCATCGCCTACCTTAAGAGGGATATGAATATCTTTCATGACGGTGAGCTGCAGGCTCAGCTGATGCGCACGGCGGCAGCCAGCGGAATGATCGATATGACGGGCTCTCTGATTCCCGGTATTGATGGTTTTGACTTGAGAATGAATATGACTATCGTAGAATTAATGCGCGGGTGTACGGATTATGCCCTCGGATATGAGGGGAATGGCGGACATTGGTTTGAGAATGTACTGGCGAAAGGCTTCTTTCAGTAGAAGAATACGGAGATCCGGTCTTTTCGGGACCGGGGAAAAGGCAATCGAGCCGGAGCAGAATATTGTTTTCATACGGATATAGAATTTTGCGGAGATGGAACATTATATGAAGATAGAACATGGAGGTAAATATGTCTGGGATTCGTATCTTGCCGGCAGGAGATCTGGCACTGGTCGTAGAGTTCGGGAATGAGATAAGCAACGCCTGCAACGAGAAGGTCGGCCAGTTAAACCAAAGCTTAAAAAGGAATAATATCAGGGGTATCGTTGAGACGGTGCCTACTTATCGTTCTCTATTGATTTATTATGATCCTCTGCAGCTTAGCTTTAAAAAATTAAGCAGATATATCCGGTCCGCGACCAGAGCGGCCGGAGTGACGACAGCGGTTACGAGAAGAAGAGTCACGATTCCGGTATGCTATGGCGGACAGTACGGCGAGGACCTGGCTGATGTGGCACAGCATACGGGCATGAGTGAGGAGGAGGTCATAAGCCTGCATTCCTCAGTGGATTACCGGATCTTTATGATGGGCTTTCTGCCGGGCTTTCCTTATCTTGGCGGCATGGATCCAAGACTTAAGACACCAAGACTGTCAAATCCCAGGACCTCCATTCCGGCGGGTTCTGTGGGAATCGGCGGAGAACAGACCGGAGTCTATCCCATCGCTTCACCCGGCGGATGGCGTCTGATCGGCAGGACTCCGCTGAAGCTGTATGACAGGGAAGGTGAGAAGCCTACCATATATCAGGCAGGAGATTTTATACGGTTTCAACCCGTAGGTGAAGAAGAGTACCTTCGAATTGAGGAACAGGTGAAGCTTGGCGGGTATCAGTGTAAAATTACGGCGGTTGAATAGCCCGTATGGATGTAATGCCTGCTTTCTTAACATATATAGGGCGGCAGGATAATACCGCTGCAAAGCGCTGCAGGCTCTCAGCCGTAAAGAATGGGCGTTGATTATAAGCATTTTCCTGCTTATGGCTTTGTATATGGCATGAAGCAAATAGATTATGAAAGGCATGGTATTGTTATGAGTATTCAGATTATAACTCCCGGTGCAATGACCACAATACAGGATTATGGAAGGACGGGCTATGGAGAGATAGGGATCGCACCCTCCGGAGCCGTGGATAAAACCGCCATGGAGCTGGCTAATATTCTGGTAGGGAATGATATGGGAGAAGCTGTGCTGGAATGTACCCTGCTTGGGCCTGCCATACATTTTACAGAGGATGCTGTCATAGCGATTACCGGAGGATATATGGAGCCGAAGGTTAACGACAGGGAGCTTCCCCTGAATACGGCAATATCCGTCATGGCAGGTGAGGATCTGAATCTGGGTTATGCCGTGACAGGCAGCAGAAGCTATATATCCTTTGCCGGAGGGCTAAAAATACGTCCCCACCTGGAGAGTAAATCCACCAACCTGCAATGCGGTATCGGCGGCCTGCAGGGCAGGGCTCTGAAAGCCGGGGATGAGATACAATTAAATAAATCCGTATCAGCATTAACCGGGATGGAAAACCGGTGTTATAATATATTCGCTGCCGTTGCCGCTCCGAAGAAGGTACGGGTAGTGTTAGGACCCCAGGAGGATTATTTTACGGAGGAAGGACTTCGTACCTTTGTGACCGGTACCTACCGGCTTACCAGTGACTCCAACCGGATGGCCTGTAAGCTCTCGGGTCCTGTGATAGAGGGAAAGCAGCCCACGGATATCATCTCTGACGGAATATCCCTGGGTGCGATCCAGGTGTCTTCCAACGGACAGCCCATCGTCATGCTCTGCGACAGGCAGACCACGGGAGGGTATGCGAAGATCGGTACGGTGATATCCACAGATATCTCCGTCCTTGCACAGTGTAAACCGGGGGATGAGATTCTGTTCGAGCCCATATCCCTGAAGGAAGCCCAGAAGCTGTATAAGAAGCGTACGGAGAATATGCGGAAGCTTCAAAGACGGGTGAATGGCTGAAACGGGTGGAATGTGAAGCAGTCAAAGAAGATTGTGGGCGAAGGATTTGACTTTATGCGGCTGAATTGGCGTTACTGAATTAGTGCTGCCGTAAACGGATACGGCAGCAGATGAATGGAGGAAGGAAGCATGGATTACAGAACTTACAGCCCGGACCGGGTAAGGAAGCTGATCAGGGAAGGAAAGATTACCTCACCCACAGCGGGAATGTGCGGCGGTTATGCCCAGGCCAATCTTGTAATATTACCGAAGGAGCTGGCATACGATTTTCTCTTATTTGCCCAGAGGAATCCCAAGGCCTGCCCCATCCTTGAGGTCCTGGACGAGGGCAGCAGGGAAGTCAGGTATATGGCAAAGGATGCGGATATCGCAACAGATTTCCCCAGGTACAGAGTCTATGAATACGGTGAATTAACGGGGGAATATACGGAGGCTGCCTCTTTCTGGAGACCTGATTTTGTCAGCTTCTTAATCGGCTGCAGCTTCTCCTTCGAGGAGGAGCTTCTGGAAGCGAATATCACAGTGCGGCATATTGAAGAGCAATGCAATGTACCCATGTATCTGACGAACATTCCGTGTGAAAGTGCGGGAGTCTTCTCCGGCAATATGGTGGTAAGCATGCGTCCCATTCCATATAAGGATGTACCCAGAGCAGTATCGGTAACCGCCGCCATGCCCAGAGTTCATGGGGCACCGGTCCATATAGGCGGTCCTGAGATAATCGGAATTAAGGATATCGGCAAGCCGGATTTCGGAGACAGCGTGACAATTAAGGAGGGTGAGGTACCGGTATTCTGGCCGTGCGGTGTTACTCCTCAGGCGGCACTTATGGCATCCAAGCCTGCTTTTGCCATTACACATGCTCCGGGGCATATGTTTATAACGGATGTGAAGAATGTGGAGCTGAAGCTGTAGTATATGGACAAGACCTGGTATAATGACGATGGATATTATACCGGTGCCTAACAGAGTGAGTACGCATCACCGGCAGGTTATACCGGGTATCACATAAGCTTATCGATATGGCATAATATCGCAGATATGTACCGGCGCTGAACAAAGTGTATGCATATCATCGGCAGGTGATACGGGCATGATAAAAGTTCGGTATAGCAATATGGTTTTATACTAAAATGTGTATGTAATAGATACATGTAAATCCATTATAAATGTTTGCCTGTGTTTTATATATACAGGCTGTATGAAAGTCAGGAGGGCCTTGATGTATCAGATTGATTTAAACTGTGATTTAGGTGAAAGCTACGGAAGATATACTCTGGGTATGGATGAGGAGGTTATCCCCTACATATCCTCTGCCAATATTGCCTGCGGATACCATGCCTCCGATCCGGAGATCATGGAGAAGACGGTCGGGCTGGCGAAGGCGAACGGTGTACATGTGGGTGCACATACCGGTTTCCCGGATCTGCTGGGCTTTGGAAGAAGAGATATGAAGCTTTCCCATAGTGAAGCAAAAACCTGCACCATGTATCAAATCGGTGCACTGGATGCCTTCTGCCGGGCGGCAGGGGTTCCCTTATACCATGTAAAGCCTCATGGTGCATTTTATAATATGGCGGCCAAGGATTATGATCTCTCACTGGCCATCTGCGAAGGAATCGCCGCGATTGATCCTAAGATTGTGTTATTGGGCCTTAGCAACAGCCAGATGGAGAAGGCGGCAAAGGCAGTCGGAATACCATATAAACAGGAGGTATTCGCAGACCGCGCCTATGAAGATGACGGTACCCTGGTTGCCAGAAGCAAGCCGGGATCCATGATAGAAGACGAAGAATTAGCGATCCGCCGTGTGGTTGATATGGTGAAGAAGGGTAAAGTTACGTCCATCACCGGCAAGGAGATAGAGCTTAAGGCAGATTCCGTATGTGTACACGGCGACGGTGCGAAGGCGCTGGCTTTTGTGAAGCTGATCCGCAGGACGCTGCAGGAGGAAGGAATTGAAGTGAAGGCATTTTGATTATTGTCGTTTGCATGCTATTATGTTAGCCAAAGCGGACGAAACAGAAGATGATACTTTCAAAACCTCAAAATAATTCTTATAAATGTTAATAAAAATATAGATTTTCCCTATAAAAAATAAAATGGCAAATATAGTAAGGATGGGATAATGTAACACCCATTTTACCTTTACTTTTGCCATTTTGTGTATTATAATAAAAATATAATAACAGTTCCTAATTGACAGAAGTATTTGGTAACCGGCAAGACTTATAAGAACAGGAGGGATTTATATGAAGTTAATCTATGTAATAGTCCGTAATATCGATAGCAGCTATGTAACGGAAGCGCTGAATAAAAAGGGATTTTACGTAACGAAGCTTGCTTCTACGGGTGGCTTCTTACGGGAAGGTAATACAACTCTCATGATTGGTACGGATGAAGAGAAAGTAGATACCGTAATCGATATCGTTAAGAAGGAATGCGGACCGCGTCAGCAGATTATCTCCAATCCTGTGGGAGCTGCGGAATATGCCTCTATGAATGTTGTGGTAAATGTCGGCGGTGCCACTATCTTTGTTACCGATGTGGATCGATTTGAAAAGATATAATTTAATATAATAATTAATAAGAATTCAAACCGTTGATTAAGAATAGTACTCATAACAGTGAAATTTCAGAGAGTTGCCGGTGGTGTGAAGGCAGTATTTTAAGTTATGACGAATGGACTTATGAGGGAAGCCCGAATTAAAAGTAGGCGCTTACGGAAACTCTAACCGTTATGATGAGAGCATGTGTCTGCATGTGATACCATTGGATGGCTTACAGAATAGACTTCTGTTCCTTTTGGGAACAGAAGTTTTTTTATTTGTATAAAAGAAGGAGGTTACACCCCAATCTGATGATTTTTGAAGCTGCGATAGCCGAATATAAGCAGTGCTGTTGAGATTACCCCATAGATAACAGGGACAACCTGATATGTAGTGAAGCATTGTTTAAATAACACATAATAAAATTCGGCAAATATGGCCGACGAACTCATAACATTCGCAGGGAAGGCCATAACCAGCTGAAGCAGGTGGCGGTATTGATGAGGTACATTTAAGAACATGCAGAGTATGGTGAAGGTACTGATAATAATAATTACTCCATAAGAGCTTTTCAGCTTTGCCGATAAGAATATACTGAGGCTGGAGATCAATATGGAGGCTATGATTACCATGGCATTTAAAATCATAACACCCTCAAGCATGGATAACGGTGCAGTCGAGGATATCAGAGAGAATTGTATGGGCGCATTCCATCCGCTGAAGCCATAGATGAACAGGGTCAGAAGATTCATGATAACCAACAGTAAAGAAGATGCAAAGATCCCAAAGCTGATTCCGGTTATCAGCTTGGCATGGATTGCTTTGTTCTTGCCGAATCTGGCAGACAACAGCACCTGGTCCGTATTCTCGGAGTATTCATTTGCAAATACAGGAGCAAGGCAGATGGCAATCAGGAAGGTTATTGTAAAACCAAGGGTGTAAATATTCTTGATAATATCGTCATACCCGTCAGCATATTGGAAGATAAACGGAGTTTTTATCCGGCTGTTCTTCTCCAGATGCTTGCTGATCTCAATATCCGTAAGATTTTCCCGTTGAAAGAGTTCTGATATAAGCTGCATACGCAGTTCATAAAAGCTGTCAACATCCATCTGCTCCGGATCCTTCCATACGCTGCGGACCATCTGGTATATGGCGCTGTAAGGGCGGGCATAGGTCTGATATTCCTTTGTTGCCGTATAGAGCGGGACATCCGGTACCTTACGGTAAGCCTCCTGCATCTCACGAATCAATTCCCCGTCGATGTTCCGCCCGGCTAATGCTCCGGCATATGCCCGGTCGGTGGTAAGCTCCTCATAATGGGAATATGTCGGCTTGCCGTCGACATATACTGTTCCCCATGTCTTGGACAGGCAGGTCAACAATACAAGAAATACAGCGGTAAACAGGGCAATCCAAGTGGATTTTCTCTTAAAAATTTTCTTATATTCATATCCGATCAAAATTAATAGACTATTCATTCCGGTTAACCTCGCTAAAATAATATAGGTACAGATCTTCAAGGGTCGCAGTAACATGGACCGCATTCTCACAGGGTATATCCTCACTGACCAGCCGCAGCTGTACACCGTCTAAGTCCGAACGCATATTGATAACCGGGCAGGAGGACTTCAAGTGTTCTGCTGTCTGGCCGCTGACGGTACATTCCCATACCTTGTTCTCAATCACTTGTATGATCTCAGACAAGCTTCCCTGCTGAAGAAGCTGGCCGTTCTTCATGATCAGTATGGTTCCTGCGATATATTCAATATCCGATACAATATGGGTGGACAATAATATGATCCGGTCCTTTCCCAGGGAGGAGATCATATTGCGGAACCGGATCCGTTCCTTGGGATCAAGCCCGGCAGTCGGTTCATCCAGTATGAGGATCCTGGGATTATTGAGCAATGCTTGTGCAATACCCAATCTCTGCTTCATTCCGCCGGAGAAGGTTTTTATTTTTTTATTTGCCATATCCGTCAGAGAGACCTGCTCTAACAGTTCCATTGATTTCTGCCTGGCCTTTCTCTTTGGAAGGCCTTTCAAGGCTCCCATATAACACATGAAATCAAGGGCGGTAAAGCCGGGATAATATCCGAAATCCTGCGGAAGATAGCCCAGAACATCACGATACTCTTCGCTTGTTACAGAGAGGCGGTTATAGGTGACCTCTCCGCCGGTGGGAGTCAGTACACCGCAGATCATACGCATTAAGGTGGTTTTCCCGGAACCGTTTGCACCTAATAATCCGTAGATTCCGTTATGCATGCTTAAGGAAAGGCGGTCAACTGCGATTTTGTTCTTATATTGTTTGGTCAGACGGTCGAGCACGAGTTCCATATCAAATCCTCCGAATTTTTAATTAGTTTACGTATTTCCTTTGCAAGTAAAACGCTTAATACAGCGAATACCATAAGCCAAAGGATAAAGTACTTTTGTTCATAGATGACATACCACAATCGTCCGAAGATTAAACCGATACCGCTGACGGCAGCAGCGATACCCGCACAGTAATAGGAGAACTCCTTCGAACGGATCCGACTGGCAAGAGAATAGGAACACAGGCAGGTGAAAAGATACGGAACAAGAAGATAAACACTTGTTTTCAAAAATTCCATATGAACCGCCCCGGCGAGAAATGGCATCAAGGTGAATAACAATATCGCGTTGCCGGCGCCAAGGATACCGATTCTGACCAGCAGGATACTCTTCAGACTATGCCTTGTTGTCATTTCCAGCTCTGCCAGCCCCCAGGCGGCAGACCGCATGGTCTCAATTACGGTTATCATAGCCAGGAACGGCAGAAAGGCTGATATGCTCCACAGTAACTCTGTTTGCTCTAATTGAAGCAGTGAAACCGTATAACTGGCGAGCAGAAAAAGCAGGCTGGAGAACAGCCAATTTTTTTTATTTATATACCCTATTTGATTTATGACAAATTCATATTTCCTTGTCTTCGGATAATTTAGCGATTTTATGAATTCTTCCTTCCGTAATGATGAAGGTGTATAAAAGGAAGCCTTTATATATTGCTTCATTTCTTTTTTCACCGGAAATCCTCCTCTCTTAATTGCTTTTTCAGGTCGGCTAAGCCTTTCTTAAGCTTGCGGTAAACCGTAAACCGGGACAAGCCTGTGATACCGCAGATCTCGCCGATGGACAGATCGTTAACATACCGCAGCAATATTAATTCCTGCATATCTTCCGGCAGCTGATTTATAGTCTGTTTCAATACGTGTGATGTAAGCACCGCATCCTCCCGGTCTTCCGCAACGGACATCTCATCCAGGGGTTCTGAAGTGCGGCTTGCATAGTAGTCGTTACAGAGATTTCTTGCAATGGTATAAAGATATGCCAGCAGCTTTCCCCGGTTCAGATAGGAGGTCTGCCTGAAATACCGGAGGAAGGTTTCCTGTGTAAGATCTTCGGCTGCCTGCTGATGATATGTTTTATGATAGCAATAGCGGTATATTTTGTCATAAAGGTCCTCCAGGTCCATGGACGTATTAACCTCCTCTCAAACTGATTAACGATTTTATATTAATAAATGTGCGGAGTATTTTAATTTTTTTAATGGATATGAGACGGAAACCATGCTGTTTAAGTAATTTTACTACAGAGCGGAGGGATCAGTCACATCATTTTGCAGTAAAACTGAGAATAAGAAATATTTGTGAATTCTTGTTTTTTGCTTTCTTTTTCAGTTAAAATATGATATAACGAAATATAGCACTTTAATTATTATTACGGCCAATGCCGTTTTGTAAGAGGAAAGGATATTGATAATGAAAAAGAGAGTATTATTAGTTATGGGCATTTGCATATTAATGCTCGCGGGGGGCTGTTCTAAGAAAGGTGTGGCAGATGATCTGGGAACAGGTGACCAGAATTCTTCGAATGAAGAAGGCGATACGGAAGTGAAAGAACTTCCCAAGGTGGAGGATTATGTGGCAAGTGACTATATCACCTTAGGACAATATAAAGGGATTGAAGTAACAGTCGAACAGTTGGAAGTGACCGATGAAGATATTGATGATGCGATTCAGAGTGATCTGGCTTCCAATGCAACTCAGGAGGAAGTAACCGGACGGGCGGTAGAGAACGGCGATACCGTTAATATTGATTATGAAGGTCTTCTGGACGGCGTAGCATTTGAAGGAGGTACAGCACAGGGAGCCAATCTGGATATCGGTTCCGGCTCCTTTATTGACGGATTTGAAGAAGGTCTGATTGGGAAAAATATCGGCGATAAGGTTGCATTAAATCTTACTTTCCCCGAGGATTACTATAATACGGAGATGGCCGGCAAGGAAGTTGTCTTTAATGTTACGGTTAACTCTATTAAAAAGAGCGTATTGCCCGAGTTAAATGATGCATATGTAACAGATAATACGGATTATGATACCGTGGATGCTTACAAAGAAAATATTCGTACTGAGCTGGAAACCAGCAATCAGAGCTCCATGGACAATGAGAAGGCCGGCAATGTGATGACGGCAGTTCTGGATGCTTCAACAATTAAGGAACTTCCGCAGACTCTAATTGATTACTATACCGCTCAGATTCAGTATTCCTTTGAATATGAAGCATCCGCATATGGCATGGACATTGAGACTTATGTATCCAATTTCAACATGACCATGGATGAATATAATGAATATGTGAATTCCATGGTAGATTTTTACGCTAAGCAGCACCTGATCTTAAGTGCGGTTATCCAGGCAGAAGGTCTGGAAGCAACCCAGGAAGAGATTGATTTGGCTGTCACCGATTATATGGGCTATTATGGCGTTGCTACAAAGGACGAGCTGTTTGAGACTATCTCTGAAGATGATATTAAAAAAGACGTAGTGATGCAGAAAGCTTATGATTTTATCTTAGATAATGCTGTAGTTACTTATGCAGCTGCAGCAGACGGAGAATAGAAAGAAAATTAAAAATGCCAAGAGAATTTTTACCGATCAGCAGAGATGATATGGAGCAGAGGGGCTGGGAGCAATGTGACTTCGTCTTTATAACAGGCGATGCCTATGTGGACCATCCTTCCTTTGGACCGGCTATTATCAGCAGAGTATTGGAGAGCTATAGGTTTAAGATCGGTATTATAGCCCAGCCGGACTGGAAGGACAGTGAAAGCATCACCATTCTTGGTGAGCCTAGACTGGGATTTCTGGTGAGCGGAGGGAATATGGATTCCATGGTCAATCATTATTCCGTTGCCAGGAAGAGAAGGCAGACCGATGCCTATTCACCGGGCGGAGTGATGGGGAAGAGACCGGACCATGCTACTTCAGTATATTGCAATTTAATTCGGAAGCAGTATAAAAATATACCGATTATTATCGGCGGAATAGAAGCAAGCCTACGAAGGCTCGCCCATTACGATTATTGGAGTGATAAGGTGAAGAGGTCCATACTTTTGGATTCTCAGGCGGATATCATATCCTATGGAATGGGCGAGCATTCCATTGTGGAGATTGCAGAAGCGCTGAACAGCGGAATTGATATAAAGGATATTACCTTTATCGCAGGCACGGTATTCAAGACAAAAAGTATGGAGACCGTGTACGAGGCAACTCTGCTGCCAAGCTATCAGAGTATCCTGGAAAGTAAGAAGGAATTCGCCAAAAGCTTCTATATCCAGTATTGCAATACGGATCCCGTCACAGGCAAACGCCTGGCGGAACAATATAAAGCAAACGAATATGTGGTGCAGAATCCTCCGGCGAAGCCGCTTACCCAGGCAGAGATGGACCGGGTGTATTCGCTTCCCTATATGAGAGATTATCATCCCTCCTACACAGAAGCAGGCGGAATTCCGGCCATAGAAGAGGTTAAATTCAGTCTGACAAGCAACCGGGGATGCTTCGGCGGCTGTAATTATTGTGCGTTAACCTTCCATCAGGGAAGGATATTGCAGACCAGAAGCCACGAATCCATCCTTGCAGAAGCGGGTCAGTTAGTATGGGATGAGGATTTCAAAGGATATATCCATGATGTGGGAGGCCCTACGGCAAACTTCCGCCATGCTGCCTGTGAGAAGCAGGCGGCAAAAGGAGCCTGTACGAATAGACATTGCCTGTTCCCTGCTCCCTGCAAGGGCTTAAAGGTGGATCATTCCGATTATCTGAATCTGCTGCGTAAGCTGAGGAAGCTGCCGAATGTCAAGAAGGTATTCATCCGGTCCGGTATCCGCTTTGATTATCTCATGGCGGACAGAGAGGATGCATTCATGGAAGAGCTCTGTGAGCATCATGTCAGCGGGCAGCTCAAGGTAGCTCCGGAGCACATCAGTGACAGTGTATTAAAGCTCATGGGCAAGCCGGAGAATGCGGTATATGAGAAATTCCAGGCCAGATATAAGAAGATCAATGAACGCCTGGGCAAGAAGCAATACATCGTGCCCTACCTGATCTCCTCCCATCCGGGTTCCACCTTGAAGGAAGCAGTGGAACTGGCGGAATATCTAAGGGATCTGGGCTATATGCCGGAGCAGGTCCAGGATTTCTATCCGACTCCTTCTACCATCTCCACCTGCATGTATTATACCGGTCTTGATCCGAGAACCATGGAGGAGGTCTATGTTCCAAAATCGCCCCATGAGAAAGCCATGCAGCGGGCTTTGATCCAATACCGGAACCCCAGGAACTATGAACTTGTTGCAGAAGCCTTGAAGAAGGCTGACCGGATGGACCTGATAGGGTTTGATAAGAAATGCCTGATTCGCCCGAGACAATTTTCCAAGGAAAAACAATGGATTGAAAAGAATAATCCAGGAAGATCTACAGGGAAAATATCCGTAAAATCCGGAGAAAAAGCTTCCGGAGATACCGGCGGCAGGCATGCGGGAAGGATTGCAGAGAATACATCCGGTAAGAATGCAGGAAAGACCGGCGGAAATATGTCGGGTAAGAATGCAGGAAAGACTGGCGGAAATATGTCGGGTAAGAATGCAGGAAAAACCGGTGGAAATATGTCGGGTAGGAATGCAGGAAAAACTGGCGGAAATATGTCGGGTAAGAATGCAGGAAAGAATGGCGGAAATATGTCGGGTAGGAATGCAGGAAAGAATGACGGAAATATGTAGGGTAAGAATGCAGGAAAAATTGCTGGAAATACATCTGATATGAGTGCAGAAAAAAATTCCGGGAATACTTACAGTAAGAGATACAGAAAAATTACTGATAATACGGATGATAAGAGATCCGGGAATGCTTACGGGAAGCATGCAGATAAGGTCATAGAGAAGAAGAAAATTGGTAATAAAAACAATAGGAACGCCGAAAAAGCTGCGGCAGCGATGCAGAATAAGACGGGAAACCCGAAATTGAATAAAAATAGTTCAGAGCAAAACAAATATAATATGATGAATTCCACACAGAATAAAAAAACTTCAAAAAGATAAGGAAGTATTATAAGGTTATTCATTACCCGTCCTGCAGCCTGTATTGAAAAATTACAGGGAA
>JAFADH010000008.1 GCA_023424995.1 Bacillota bacterium
AAGCAGGTCTGCTTGTCAGCTTCATTATCCTGCTTACTTCCAACTGTCTTTATGCAAATGTGAATTCCTGAAATAATTCAAGACAATGACTCCCTTTCTTCACAAAAGCGATGAACTGTTCCAGCTCCGCATGCATCGTAACAAAGCGTTCACCCTCATATTCCTTCTTTTCATTCACATCGGTCCAGGTTCCTGTCGGCAGATATACCTTCCGCTCCGTCTGGCCCTGATTGACGATCGGCGCAAAGAGAATGTCTTCACCAAACATATACTGGTCACCCAGAGTGTAGCAGGTCTCATCCCCAGGATATTCAAAGAACATAGGCCTCATTAGAGGAGCTCCGGTCTCGCCGGCAATCTCCATATACCTGTGAATATAGGGACGAAGCCGTTCTCTGAGCTCGATCAGATTTTTAAGAATAGGATATGCTCTTTCACCGAAGCTCCAGATCTCATTGTCACCGCCGCTGCGTTCCTTCACGCCGGGATTACGTTCCTTCTGGCCTGCGGTGCGGTGTCTGGAACCGTGAAGCCTGGTAACCGGACAGAAGACGCCGAACTGGAACCAGCGGACGATTAACTCCCTGAAATAATCGCTTTCGATATCCCCTCCCCAGAAGCCTCCGATATCGCTGTTCCACCAGGGAAAACCGCACATGCCCATATTCAGGCCTGTCTTTACCGACATCCGCAGCGCTTCGAAGGTGGAAGGGATATCACCGGACCAGACCAGTGCTCCGAATTTCTGGCTTCCAATCCAGGCAGCCCTGGTTAACGAGATGATTTCCTTCTCCCCGGCCTTTTTCAGCCCCTCATAAAAAGCTGGTTATAGTAATAAGGAAAGATCAGGCCTACTTCCTCTCCATTGCCCCTGTAATAACGCAGATTATGAAAATGCACGGGATGTATCTCCGGCTCAGCTTCATCCAGCCAGTAGCTCTTGATGCCGTTCTTATAGTAATTCTCGTATACCCTGGACCATACGAAGTCCCTGGTTTCAGGATTGCTGGGATCGATGTGCGTCTGCATCCCGTAGAACTGGAATATGCCATATTGGCCGTTCTCTGTTCTTAACAGCATATTCCTCTCATCCATATAACTGTAATTCTCGCTTTTCGGGTTGATCGTAGGCCATATGGATACGATGACCTTGATTCCCATCTCTTCAAGCTCGTCACACATCCCCTTGGGGTCCGGCCAGTATTTCGGATCCAATTTATATTCTCCCTGTTCCGTCCAGTGAAAATAATCAATGATAATGGCGGAGACAGGGATACCGCGCCTTTTGTGCTCCCTGGCTGCTGTCAGTAATTCCTCCTGGTCTTCATATCTTAATTTACACTGCCAGAAGCCGGAGGCCCAGGAGGGGAATACCGGAGCATGCCCGGTCAGGTCGGCATACTTTGCCATGACCTCAGCCGGAGTATCTCCTCCCATAACCACATAATCTATCTGCCTGGTAGAATTTGCTTCCCATAAGCTGTGATTATTTGTTAACTCACAGCGGCCAATGGCAGGATTGTTCCAGAGAAAGCCGTAACCTCTGGAAGAATACACGAACGGAACCGAGGATTTTGTATTCTTGTGAATTAACTGGCTTGTGGAGCCCTTTAAGTCAAAGCAGTCATTCTGCTCCTGACCGAGACCGTAAAAATGTTCTCCCTCCCAGGGCTGAAAGGTTATGGCAGCGCGGTGGTTATCGCCTCCCAAAGCCCTGTATTCTCTGTACTTATAGTGGAATGCCATCTCGGAACGCTCTGCCAGTATCTCCCTGCCATGCTTATAATATATTACCCTTCCGTTATTATGGAATACCGCTGATATCTTACCGTTGGTCAATACTGCTCTGTCATGCTCCAATGCTGCCGTTGCATCAGCTGCTTCCTGAGGCAGCAGATTCCAATCCTCCTCTGTTAATTTTGAATTCGGAGTGGATCTAAATCTCAGACAATCCTTACCCCACGGCTCCAGGACGGCAATCTCGTCCCTTTTTTGAAATATGATTTTGTTCTCCTGAATGCTTAAAATACCCATATCTTGCTTTCCCCTTCCCATAATAAATTTTTATTTCATAAGTGTTCCAAATAACTCGCAGCATCCTGTCTTGCCTTCCTATACTAATTGTATTATATTAATATTAATGAGTTAAATCTTTGTATTTTATAATATTTATTAATACTATTCTGACGTCATGTTAAGATCCAAGGTAGAGATAACAGAGATAATAGGGATAACGAAGATAATAAAGATAACAAAGATAACAAAGATAACGAAGATAACGAAGATAACAAAGATAACAAAGGTAACAAAGATAACAAAGGTAACAAAGGTAACAAAGATAATTAAAGTCAATAAAGACAGTAGAGACAATAAAAACAGCAGACACAATAAGAACAGCAGAGACAATGGAGATAGCAGAAGCAATAGAAGAAATAAGATCAAAGGAAGAAATAGAAGCAGCAGAAACATAGGAATCGATAGAGATATAATAAGCAACACATATCGGAAGATATATTCAAATCGGCCGATACACAGAAAGATACCATATCAAGGGAAGCGGTGATATACATGGAAGCTGTCAATAACTTCAAAGCCCGTAATTTGAAAGAGGCAATCGAGCATGGCACCATGGAATTGCCCTGCTCCATTCATTACATAGAAGTAACTTCGGACAATGGCAATGCCCTGTATAAGCATTGGCACAGTGAATTTGAATTCTTTCTTCTTGTGAGCGGCAGTGCCGAATTTCATGTTGAAAAGTCCGTCAGCCGCCTTTTCCCGGGCGATGCCGTATTCATTCCTCCCTATTGCCTGCATGAAGCTGTTTCTTATGTCCCATGCAGTTTTTATGCAATCGTATTTCAACCCCATTATCTCTTTGAAGACTCATCGGCATATCTATACCGTAAATATATTGCGCCGATTTATATGAATGGTGATAAAACCGCCTGTCATTTTCATTCCGATGCAGAACAGGGTGACTCCTGGGAGCAGCAGATGTGCAGGCGGATCAAAAACGTCACCTCCGATTACTGCCATAGCGTCGAAAAAAGCGCCCTCCTGATTAAGGCGGAGCTGTTGATCTGCTGGAATTTATTTTATGAGCACAATATAAGCCGGCTTCAGATAATGCAGAAGGATTCACGAATAACCGGTCTCATTGCCTATCTTGAAGAACATTATGCGGAAGATATGACCCTGAAGGAGCTCGCCGGGCGTTCCTATCTCAGCGAAGGGCAATTATCACGCATATTCAAGCAGCAGATGGGGACCTCCATAATCACATATCTGAACCGGATAAGAATGATACATGCCTGTCAGCTGCTGACCGGTACCAATAAAAAAATAGCCGATATCGCCAACAGCTGCGGGTTTAATAATATCAGTCATTTTAACCGTGTATTCCATTCCTATCTGCATTGTTCCCCAAGGGAATACAGAAGCAGAAGCCTATAAATATGATTGCTTATAAGAAAATTAAAAAATATATGAAATCTTCATTTAATCTCCATATTTTTATTCTATGATATGGTCATAGACAATATTGAGAATGGCAAACAAGCAAAGAATAATATAAGTACTTACAAAACGGTACTTGATTTAATGAGGAGGTATTAATTTGATTTCAAAAAATAAAAAAGATCATGACCGTAACAGCAAAGGACACAATCCCATGAAACACATGCTTCATATGGCGCTTTGCTGCGGGCTGCCGATTCTTATTCTGTTTATCCTGCCTTTTATAGCAAGATTCAGTCCGGCTGCGGCAGGTGTCCTTGGTGTTATAGCTCCCTTTATCTGCCCGGTTATGATGGGTGGCATGATGTTCATGATGTTCCGGGGGCAAAAGCGCAGCTGCTGTGACGAATCAAAGGCAGAGCAAAACCAGAGGATACCGCAGAATAAGGAGTAGATCAGCTGCCTGCGATAAATATGTCCAATTATGATCTGCTGAAACAGCAGGTAATGAAGGAATGGAATGATTACGTAATACGATCATTCCATTCCTTTTAATGTATCGGCTGATATATTGAAGTGATTCTGCATCAGTGAAGACGATAGGTGTAACGGACGGAGAAACTCTCATTGTTTTGGGTATGGGATTATGGTACGATAAGGGTGGATTTTTTAAGCGGCATGGATGTGGAATAATTGTTGAGACGGATAGCACAAATAAACATTATCTTATGCTGCATATCGTGTCTATGATGAATTTGACGCTGAGGATGTAGTAAAAAACGAAGATGGCTCTTTCACGGTCATAGTAGACTTGCCGAATGATTACCGGCTTTACGGTTTTCTGCTATCTTTTGGAACTGCCGTTAAGGTGGCGGAGCCGGCAAGCGTCAGGGAGATACTGCTTGCACAGGCTAAGAAAATAATAAATTTTTATTCATCTGATATAACATGACGGATTGCTGTCACCTTATATATGGTAAGATAGTATCACAAAATCAATTCAATGAAATGAAAGGAACTATGTTTTATATACTTTAATGCCATTAAGGAGGATAATCACAATGGGCAGAGCAACGACAAAGTCAGATTTACTCAAAGCTGCTGCTGAGCAGTTTGAGAAACTATGGAAACTTATTGACTCTATGCCGGAGAGTGAGCAAACTGCAACATTTAATTTCGGTGATGATTTTAATAAAAAAGAGGCACATTGGGATCGAGATAAAAATCTGCGTGATGTGCTTGTTCATTTGTACGAGTGGCACCAGCTGTTACTCAATTGGGTTGAGACCAACCAAAAAGGCGAGACCAGGCCATTTTTGCCGGAACCGTATAATTGGAAGACCTATGGAAAAATGAATGCGGAGTTTTGGCGTAAACACCAGTCTACTCCTTATGAGGACTCAAAGAAAATGCTCTGTTCCAGCCACAAGCAGGTAATAGATATGATTGAAAAGTTTACAAATGAGGCGCTGTTTGAGAAACAATACTTCGATTGGACAGGGACTTCCACTCTTGGCGCTTATTGTGTTTCAGCGACATCAAGCCATTACGATTGGGCAATAAAAAAGATTAAAGCACATATTAAGACATATGAGAAATCTCTATAAAGTGACTATTACATTATTCTTCTAACAATAATCTGCTGATACAAAAATATACTGATACCTTTGGAAAACCGCAATTTATCTATGCTTGGAAGTTAGTCCCTACGGATAAGACCCCGGCAGGAAAACGTGAGGATATTTCATTAAGGGAAAAGGAAAAGAGATACAAAAAGACATGAGGCCGGAAAATTTGCAAAGCATGTCGAATTAGTTTATTAAATTTACAAATTGTTATTGAATAATTTTCAATGTGCAATTATAATGATATTAGAAGTAAATAATATTTCAAATATGATATATAAATTCGGTATGAATTATATATCAAATGTAATAAAGGAGGACAAGAATATGTCATATTTTAATG
Source organism: Bacillota bacterium (assembly GCA_023424995.1). Taxonomy (GTDB): domain Bacteria; phylum Bacillota; class Clostridia; order Lachnospirales; family Lachnospiraceae; genus Mobilitalea. Next base: position 5,428 of record JAFADH010000008.1, read on the forward strand.
TTGGTAAAATCCAATACGAAGGACCCGGCAGCAAAAACCTATTAGCATTTAAGTATTACAACCCG
>JAFADH010000060.1 GCA_023424995.1 Bacillota bacterium
GGGGCGGGAGTATCCCAGAAATACGGTTTTTATTATTAACAGAGCAGGTGAAGTTATTATGGAGTACAGCAAGGTCCATACCTGCGACTTTGACGTTGAAGCCTTATGCGAGAGCGGTGATGAGTTCAGAGTATGTGAATTTGACGGTATCCGGCTTGGTGCGATGATCTGTTACGACAGGGAATACCCGGAAAGTGCACGGGTATTGATGCTGAAGGGGGCGGAGATCATACTGGTACCCAATGACTGTCATTTCGATCCCTTCCGCCTGGAGCAGTTATCCGTCAGAGCTGCGGAGAATATGGCAGCAGTCGCTATGGCCAATGAACCGGGGAAGGGACTGGGATGCTCCTGCACATTCAGCCCTGTTGTATTCGATCGTGACGGTAAATATATTAATAATAGAATTCTGGTATGTGATGAAACGGAACAGATAGCCATTGCGGAGATTAATATGGCTGAGCTGAGGGATTACCGCAGGCGGGAGATGTGGGGCAACACCTACCGAAAGGTATATGCATACGGGGATATTTTAAGCACAGAAGTAAAGGAGCCTTTTATCCGGCCGCATTACCGCAGATAATAATATTTCACAGCAGGCATATTCCTTTTTTATATTCATTGGGTAAAACAGTTTTGAATTTATCATATACTACCTGATTATACAGGTGGGCAGCGAAAATATCGGTATTCAGCATCCGCATACTGAGTGGATCCAGCTGTCTGTCTGCTTGTGTTACTTTTGTTATAATGGGAATCCTTTCAACTGCTTCAATTTTGCGAAGAAGATGGGAGGCTTCTTTTTTTATGCCCAGTACTCTGGCATAACCGGTATAACCGTTGTTATTATATTCATCCATATCTCTTGTTCTTATGTTCAGCAATATGTGGATAAGTATCCGGTTAATCCGGGTCAGTGTGGTATTCTTTGTTTTGAGCTCCCGAACGAGAAGCTCCATATCTTTATCATAAGCCGGAATATTCTTCAAACGGTCTGCAAGATCGGAAGAGATATCCAGATAAGAAGCCAGGGAGGTACTGTCCTCGGATAACAATTTGTACCGGATGATCGGACCGAAATCTTCTTCGGTGATGGGATACGCAGACAGGTACTGTTCTTTTAGAATACGGAATACTTCTTCCGGAACGCTGTGCCTGATTTCATTAAAATAACCGTCCTTATTCTCGTCTCGTCCATGAATTGCTTTACGGATTGCGGTTGCTGAGCTGATGGCCGGGCTATCTGCCGTTAATATGCCATGAGGTGATCTGTCAGGAGGGGCGGCTTTGGCTGCAGGGCTATTAATCCCTGATAAATCAATTGAATGATAATGTGCCGCTAATCGCTTTATCGTCACAGGCTGTATGGAAGACTTCAGCTGCAGAAGTGCTTTCAGATATTCTATTCCGAGGATATTGTTAGGTTCGTTAAGAACATCTGTCAGCGCGTGATGCGGGGCAGAAACCGAGTCTTCCAGAGCCTTCGCTCTGGCCGCAGGATAGGTCAGACCATTCTTTACGCCGGCCAGTACATGGGCATCAAAGCTTTCCGGCGCGTTGGACAGGAACTGAGCGGCTTCCCTTAATAATCCGATATCACCGCATTCGCTTCCAAAGCAGACATAATCAACAATTCCAAGTCTGTCCAGTAAGGAGATGGCTCCGCGTGCGAAGTATTCGGCACTCGCTGTCGCATAGCAGACAGGAAGCTCCAGTACAAGATCAATGCCGTTGCCCAGAGCCATCCCGGTGCGGCTGTATTTGTCTATGACAGCGGGAGTTCCTCTCTGCACGAAATTACCGCTCATCACTGCGATGGCATAATCTGCCCCGGTAATGCGCTTTGCTTCCTCTATATGATACCTGTGTCCGTTATGGAACGGATTATATTCGGTGACCAATCCGACTACCTTCATACAGGATACTTCCTTCCGGTTTTATAATCTGCAGCTTTGTATGCTCGGAGAAGGTGCTGCAAAAGCCGTATTTATGAATATGTTTTGCAGCACCTGTAATACCGGTGTAAACCGGGTTATGTATTATTTTATATTATCCTCGGAACGGATATTATTCCGCAATCAGCTTATCCTTTCTGAAGATATGCTCCACCAGCCAGTTGGCTAAAAAGTCAACCAGATCAAGTAATATTTCTTTCTGCTTCTCATCAATGCTGCTTAAGTCTATATTATCCAGCTTATCAATGAAATCATTATGGGCGACCTTTTGTGAGAGCAGCCTCTTATAGCCGATGCTTTCCATATATTCCTCTTCGTGCCGGAAATGATAACGGGTATAGTCCTTCAACTGCTGGAGAACTTCAACAATATAGTCATATTTGTCAGGTATAAACTCATTTGTAAGTAATTCATAGCATTCATTAGCAATTTCAAATAGTTTTGCATGTTCCTTGTCAATAAATTCGATCCCGGTATAATACTCAGGCTTCATCTCATACATAGTTCTCTCTCCTTTTCTTGGGTTTTATCCGTTGTGTTGTGATTTAAATATAATGCTATATCCATGATACTAAAAATCGGCATAAAATACAATATTATTTACCGGCTTACCTTAATAAACTGGCGGAGATAGGTAAAATTAACAAAAAAATATATACAAATTTCCTACTTTTTTCTACATTAATACTTGTATCAGGAGGTTACTTGACTTATAATAAAAGTTATGGGTTTTACTTATTCTATATATAATTATTGAAGTGCAAGGAAGGAGATACATCATGGGTTTTATTGATGGAATCAAAGAAAGAGCCAAGCAGAGCTTGAAAACGATTGTTCTGCCGGAGACAGATGACAGGAGAACTCTTGAGGCGGCAAGCAGAATTTTGGCAGAAGGCGTTGCTAATATCATATTAGTAGGAAACAAGGATGAAATTGTAAAAGGAGCAGATGGTCTGGATCTGTCCAAGGCGACAATTATCGATCCTAACAATACGGACAAGCTTCAGGGTTACATTGATTTACTTGTGGAGGTCAGAAAAAGTAAGGGAATGACACCCGAACAGGCAAAAGATATATTAACAAAGGATTATCCTTATTTTGCCGTAACCATGGTAAAAGCCGGTGATGCGGACGGCATGGTATCGGGCGCGGTCCACTCCACTGCCGATACGCTTCGTCCATCCTTACAGATTTTAAAGACAGCACCCAATACAAAGCTGGTATCTTCCTTCTTTGTAATAGTAGTTCCGAATTGTGAATTCGGTGATAACGGTACATTTATTTTCTCAGACTGCGGTCTTGTTCAAAATCCAAATGCGGAAGAATTAGCAGCGATCGCCGGAAGTAGCGCGAAGAGCTTCGAAGCATTGGTAGGCAAGGAGGCAGTCGTTGCTATGTTATCCCACTCTACCAAGGGAAGCGCAGCCCATGCGGACGTCGACAAGGTGGTAGAGGCTGCCAGAATTGCGAAAGAGCTTTATCCGAATGTGAAGATTGACGGCGAATACCAGCTGGATGCCGCAGTCGTTCCAAGCGTCGGCGCTTCCAAGGCTCCCGGCAGCGATATCGCCGGCAAAGCCAATGTACTTATCTTTCCTGATCTGGATGCAGGCAATATCGGTTATAAATTAGCACAAAGACTTGCAAAAGCAGAAGCTTACGGACCCATCACCCAGGGTATTGCAAAGCCGGTGAACGATCTGTCCAGAGGCTGCACCGCAGATGATATCGTTGGTGTGATCGCAATTACTGCCGTTCAGGCTGAACAATAATAGAATATTGAACCGGCGTGTTAACAGGATGAGGCATGCTTGGTTTGTTGGCTGAAAATGTTATTGATTATCTAAATATAAGAGAGGTAAGTGTTAAAATGAAAGTATTAGTTATTAATTGTGGCAGTTCTTCTTTGAAGTATCAGTTAATTGATTCGGAATCAGAGAAGGCATTGGCAGTCGGTATCTGTGAGCGTATCGGACAGGAGGTAAGCTATCTGAAGCATACTCCCGACGGTGGTGACAAAGTAGTTATCGAAGCTTCCATGAAGAACCATGAAGTAGCGATCCGGATGGTACTTGATGCACTGACGGATGCAAAGCACGGTGTGATCAAATCCCTGGAGGAGATAAGCGCAGTAGGACACAGAGTAGTTCACGGCGGTGAGAAATTCGCTGCTTCCACAATCATTACCGAGGATGTGATCAATGCGATTGAAGAATGCAACGACCTTGCACCTCTTCATAATCCGGCTAACCTGATCGGTATCCGTGCCTGCCGGAGCCTGATGAAGGATGTTCCCATGGTAGCAGTATTTGATACCGCCTTCCATCAGACCATGCCGCCGAAGGCTTATCTGTACGGACTCCCCCACGATTATTATAATAATTATAAAATCCGTAAATACGGCTTCCACGGGACCAGCCACAGCTATGTATCAAAGCGCACGGCTGAATTCTGCGGGCTGGATATCAAAAACTCCAAGATCATCGTATGCCATCTGGGCAACGGTGCCAGTATTTCCGCAGTACTCAACGGCAAATCCGTCGATACCAGTATGGGCTTTACACCTCTTGCAGGATTGGTTATGGGCACACGCAGCGGTGATATCGATCCTTCCATTATTGAATTCATTTCAAAGAAGGAAGGCAAGAGCATTGACCAGATCATGAACCTGCTGAACAAGGAATCCGGTGTTCAGGGTATGTCGGAGGTATCCAGTGACTTCCGTGATATCAATGCGGCGATCAACAGCGGCAATGAAAAGGCACTCATAGCATTTGAAGTATTCTGTTACCGTGTAGCCAAGTATATCGGCGGCTATGTGGCTGCCATGAACGGCGTGGATGCCATCACATTTACCGCAGGTGTGGGCGAGAACGATAAGAAGGTAAGAGAGTGGGTATGCGAATACTTAGGTTATCTGGGGGTTGAGATCGATCCTGCCAGGAACCAGGCGGCCGGTAAGGAAGCGATCATCACTACGGATGACTCCAGGACCAGGGTATGTGTAATCCCTACGAATGAAGAACTGACCATAGCAAGAGAGACAGTTGCGTTGTTATAAGATCAGCGGGCCTGGTATGTGCCGCGGCATCCCCGGGTTTATTTAAGGATGAGCATATTATTTAAGGATCAGTATATTATTTCCCGTTGACAAATAATGCTTATGTAGGTATAATACAAGGAGCGCGTTAAAGAATCTGATACCAGGTTCTAGTAATGCAGTGAATATTCGGAGAAAATTTACATGCTAATTTCTTTGTCAGAGATAATGACTACGAAGGATAAGGTGGCACGGATTGAGGCTCCCATTGAATTAGAGGAGTTCGAATATCAAGGTGCGGCTTATGAATTCGTTCATAAGAAGCCGGTGGATCTGACGATTACGAATCTTGGCGACAAGAGAGTAATGATAGAGGGAAGCACGAATATTTCTCTATCCCTGTTCTGCAGCAGATGTCTCAAGGGAGTAACCTATCCCATGGACATTACCTTCGAGAAAGAGGTCGATTTTAACCTTTCTGAAGAAGAGCGGGCAGAAGGTCTGGATGAAACAAACTATATTATTGGATACAATCTGGATGTGGACACATTAATTTATGATGAGATCTTAATTGATTTCCCCATGAAGCTGCTTTGCAGCGAGGATTGCAAAGGACTTTGCAAGAAGTGCGGAACAAACCTGAATGAGAACACATGTGACTGCGATTCGGCGGTATTAGATCCCAGAATGTCAGTAATCCGTGATATATTTAAGAATTTTAAGGAGGTGTGACAAGATGTCAATTTGTCCGAAGGGTAAACATTCTAAAGCAAGAAGAGACAGCCGCAGAGCTAACTGGAAGATGACTGCTCCTAACTTAGTAAAATGCAGCAAGTGCGGAGAGCTCATGGTTCCTCACAGAGTATGCAAGGCATGTGGTTCTTACAATAAGAAAGAAATCATCAGTGCTGAATAATTAGCGTAAAATCAAGGCTTTCCGGGATTATCCGGAAAGCTTTTTTTGTGGTTTACGCCATGAAACAGATATCATTAAAGGGACCAATATTATGAAACTGCGTGAAAGCAAGCTGGAACACTAATTATCTTCAGAAAGGCATAGAATAATAAAATTACAAGTAAATAAAGTGTTTGTACAGACAAAATACAAGCTTACAGATTACATAATAATGTCAGCATAAATTATTTACTGCTGTGATATTGACAATGTTATATTTATATGACATATTGCATTGACACTCTATTTAATCATGAGTTATAATATACTTAACAAGACAGCTGGAAGATAGATGAAGCCTATCCGTCCCGGCGAAACAAATTAGTTGGTTACAGAAGTAGCCGCCCTAACCTTAACCGGGGACTGGGGCGGCTATTTCTTATGCTTATCATTTCTGACAAGCGTGATTATAGCTGCAAGCATAATTACAAAGGTGAATAGATCACTATATGTAATATACATGTACACCACCCCTTTCGCAAGACTCGAAACGGATGGCATGACCGCCCTACCAGCTGCCTTGGTAGAAGCCAATGGCATCAACCTGCTATGATCTTAGCCAGAAGATGGGCCGCATATTGCTCCAGCTTTTCTTCCTGAAGAAGAAAATCGGTATGTATCTCCAGGAAGGATAGCTTATCCTGGTGGTTTAGCTTAAAATAAGGTGAGATCAATGGCTCGTACTGGGGAGCGAAGATGCCCTGCTTACGGGTATAGCAGGTGGCGGGCTTTGCTTTGACCCGGTAATCCTTGTCCACGAAGCCGGCGACACTTTTGTGGATGGCGTAGTCTTCTGCGGGAAGATAGTAATAATCCTTATAATTCTCATAGAAGTATTTCAATTCACCCTCATATATGTGAACCGACAGGGTGGCCGTATCCCCGGAGGCGGCCAGATGGACCAGATCATTCCCATAGCTGACGGGAACAGGAAGATCTGCGGCTATCTGCAGGCGGATATGAAGTAATCCGCCGTCAACCTCCGCCTGCAGGATACGGAAGGGCTTTTCAAAAATATCCGTATAATAGAGGACCGGGCTGATGAGCAGCAGTCCCCTGATATCATCCGCATTGTGCAGTAGTATCTGCCCCAGCAGGTTGTCAGCTTCTGCGGGAAGGGGCAGGGACTGTCCCGGATTGCGGGATTGCCATAAGGTCTCATATTTTTTCCGTCCGAGATAGCTTTGGTATACCTGGATTAAATCACCGCCGCTGAAGGTATCCTGACGGCGGATATGCAAAAAGATTTCAAGAGATTTTAGTTTTAAGCTGTCAAGTTTGAAGATTTTCTTGTAGGGCAGCAGTTTCTTATAGATATCGAAGCTTTGGATGGAACCGAAGGTGCAGTCCAGCTGCAGCATGGCGATCTTACGCTGAAGATAGGGTATGTCAAAGGTACTGCCGTTATAATGGAATAAGACATCATAAGCCTTAAGGAATTCGAAAAAGGATGAGATGATGAGTGCTTCCTCCCGGATGCCCTCGGAAAACCATTGAATCAAATGAAAGGAGTTATCCTTATAATAAGCGGCTCCGATCAGATACAGATAAGAGGAGTCTGCTGCAAAGCCGGTGGTTTCTATATCAAAGAAAGCGATACGGCTAATGTCATAATCATGCTCAAAGGGGTATCCCGGCATCTGTCCCAGGGAATATTCACGGATGATCATATGGCTTCCTCCTTCTTTGTCCGGTGTCTGATGCAGATCAGGAGTTTGATCCGGTACGGTCTGATCTGCTTATCATGAATATTAGATCATGAAAATAAGGCCTGTTCATGATCCCCGGCTCCGTTCTCATATTTCAAGCAAGCTGGATCATGTTCACTGTGCTTAATTATATCATATTCGCAAGCCCATGTGATAGCCGCGCCTGGCATCAATATGCGCACTCACTGCATTAGGCCTGGTATAATATCTGTTCACATTATACCATAAATCAGCAAATAAGGAACTCAATAATAAGACTTGTTTGCGGCATGGAAAGGAAAGCCATGGTATACTGCACCGAAGAATTTTACAGTGGAGGATGGATAAAGTTGCATAATTATATTGAATTTGATATGATACGTATAAGAACAAAGTTAGTCGGATAAGAACAGCTTATGAATCTTGATTCATTAAACTGTTCTTTCTGTATACAAGAATTAAAAATGAAATTATACAGGAGAGCTTATATGTGGGAGCTGAAGCTATTAGGGGAAGAATTATATCATCTGTTCTACATATTTATCTTATACAGCATAATCGGCTGGTTATATGAATGCACTCTGGCGTTCATCCGCAAGAGATGCTTTGTCAACCGGGGATTCTTAAAAGGACCTGTGATTCCTATCTATGGCTGCGGTGCCTTGTGTGTATATCTTGTATTGTGGGATTACCGTGATGATCTTGTCCTTATATTCTTTGCAGGTGTCTTTCTGGCAACGGCTTTAGAGTATTTTACATCGTTATTAATGGAGATTATTTTTCATACCCGGTGGTGGGATTACAGTAATCATCCGTTGAATATAAAAGGACGTATCAGTTTGTTCGTATCATTATTCTGGGGCATGCTGTCTATTATAATGATAAGGGTTTTCCAACCCGGAATCATATCCCTGATCGACGGCCTGCCAAGAAAAACCGGTGAATTGCTGGGATATATCATTATTCCGCTGTTCCTGCTGGATCTTGTATTGACCGTAATATCCACCGTCAGGTTCGATAAAGTTCTGGCAAAATTGCATACATTGCGAGCAGATATGACAGAATATGTGAGTACGACGAGAATATATGAGACAGGGGAAGAATTGCTTTTAAAATTCTCCGGACTGGGATTGTTCGGGGTATTCTCCGAAGTGAGATCTACCTTTGAAGATTTGCTGCATAGTCCGAAGATCCTCATGCAGAATGGCAGGTCCGAGCTAAGTAAGCTGAAGCCTGAAATTGAGGCCAAGATGAAAGAGTTTTTCAACCGATATCAAAGCATAAAGACGCGATCGGAATATAGCCGTCTGCTTCGCGCATTTCCAACCATGAGAGTCGGAAAGCGTGAGGCTGCGCTCCGAGATCTGCGTGAAAAGCTGATAAAGAAGGGGGTACACGGTTTGAGTAAAGACCTGAAGGAGGAAGTAACAGGTACTATCAAGGGATACTTAAGCGGATTTTTCAGGGCTGCTCTGGTAGGCCTGCTTGTTCTTGCGCAATTTGCCCTGATTATCTATTTATCCATCGTATTGCAGGGCTATACGATCTATCTGTATACCGGAATTCAGGTGCTCAGTATTATTATTGTCGTAGGGCTGATTAACGATAACCGCAATACCTCCTATAAGATCGGCTGGATCTGTATCATAGCCGCATTGCCTATAACCGGGCATATTATGTTCGTGCTTTGGGGCAACAGGCGAAGGAGCAAGATAGACCATAAGATTTTACTTAAGCTGCAGCGCGGGGCTACCTTCCTGGATTATAATCCCGAGGTAATACAGGGCTTCGCCAGGGAATATCCTACCAAAAGCCGAATGACGAAGTATCTGGAATATAATAAATTCCCATTGTTTAAAAACAATAAGGTGGATTATTATCCCATGGGTGAGGATGTCTTCGAGGCAATCTTTGCAGAGATAGAAAAAGCCAGGAATTTTATCCTGCTGAATTTCTTCATCGTGGCGGAGGGCGTGCTGTGGGAGCGGATGCATACCCTGCTGCTTAAGAAGATCAATGACGGCGTTAAGATCATGTTCCTGTACGATGATTTTGGCGGAATGCTTCGGACACCCCGGAATTTTAAAAGAAGTCTGGAGAATGAAGGTATCCAGGTAAGGGTATTCAATCCCATCCATAAATATACGGACAAGCTTTACATGAACTACCGTTCCCATCAAAAGATTATTGTAATTGACGGTAATGTGGGTTTCACCGGCGGAATGAATCTGGCGGATGAATATGTGAACCTGATTCCCCGTTTCGGTGTCTGGAAGGATAATGCCGTCCGGATCGAAGGGGATGCTGTCTGGGGACTGACCGTTACATTTCTTCAGATGTGGGAGGTATCCGGTGATTCGGCTCCCATGGATTACAGCCCCTACCGGCCTACGGGCAGATGGGAGGAGAATAATGTATACTGCCAGGTATTCTCCGACGGTCCTGCGAATAATCCGAGAAACCCGGTTGAGAATATCTATAAGCAGATGATATATTATGCGAAGAAGGTATTGTACATTACTACCCCATATCTTATAATTGAAGAGGATATGAGAGATGCACTGATTACCGCCTCGGTCAGCGGGATCGACGTACGTATCATTACGCCTTTCATACCGGATAAGAAGAATGTCAAGGCCCTTACCAATTATAATTACGGAAGGCTTTTGGAGGCGGGGGTACGTATCTATGAGTATACTCCGGGCTTTATCCATGCCAAGACGATCATAACCGAGGACAGCGGCATCGTCGGTACGGTTAATATGGATTACCGCAGTTTTTATCTGCATTATGAATGCGGGGTATGGATCTGTGATAAGGATACGGTGGATATCATCCGTACCGACCTGCTCCGGACCATAGAGCAATGTCACGAGGTCACCTATGAGGAGTGGAAGAACCGGCCGTTTTTATTAAAGTCGTACCAGATGATTTTAAATCTGTTTTCCACGCTGATGTAGCAGCGGCTGTACCGGCGTCCGGATATGTGTATATACCGGGGTGGTCCGTGCTTAAGGTAAAAAAGGAAAGGAATTGCCATGTATACGAATATGTGCAAGCATTGCCATAAGGTATTTACCTCAAGACTGAAAGCATATACCTGTGAGGAGTGCAGGAAGATTGACGATGATCATTTTGATGATATTGAAGCTTATCTGAAGGAATATCCCAACAGCAATGCCCTGCAGATATCGGAGGCTCTGGGGATTACTGCATTTGAGGTGCTGAATTATCTGAAGGAAGGCAGGCTGAATATATCAAGAGGGCAGTTTGAGAAGCTGCCGGATTGATGAAATGTGGAATAATATATATTTTTACCATTTTTATATACGAATACGCCGGATCGGTCTATGATCCGGATCGATGATGGGAGACAGAATGATCGGTTATCTGAAAGGTGAATTGACTGAAGTCAAGGAAAGCTATGTAATTCTGGAGACAGGCAATATCGGTTATGAGGTATATCTGCCGTCCTCCGCCATACTGGAGCTTCCCTCCAGAGGCAGTACAATTAAGCTGTATACATATATGCATGTTCGGGAGGATGCCATCGGGCTGTTCGGCTTCCTGTCGAAGGACGATCTTGAGATGTTCAAGCTTCTGATTACGGTCAATGGGATCGGTCCCAAGGGTGCACTGGGCATCCTGTCCGCAATATCGGCGGATGACATCCGTTTTGCAGTCCTTGCCGATGATGCGAAGGCCATTGCAAAGGCGCCCGGGATCGGGAATAAGACGGCAAGCAAGCTGATCCTGGAGCTTAAGGATAAATTCAAGCTGGAGACAGCCTTTGAACAGCGTCTGTTAAACCAGGAGGAGAAAAGGGAGGGCTCCGGCATCTTCGGTAAGAAGGAGGAAGCGGTCCAGGCACTTACCGTTCTTGGATATTCCGGCTCGGATGCTTTAAAGATCGTAAATCAGATCGATATTACGGAGGATATGACCTCGGAAGAGGTTCTGAAGCTGTGTCTTAAGAAGATGTAGCTGTGTCTTAAGAAGATGTAATAGAAGGATAACGGATGAAACCTGTTCAACAGCATTTATAACGGGACAGAATTTTGATATATAATATTGGAGTATACCATGGCGAAGCGTGTGATAACAACGGAATTGACGGAAGAAGACAAGAAGCTGGAGGGCTCCCTGCGTCCCCAGCTGCTGGAGGATTATATCGGACAGGTGAAGGTGAAGGAGAATCTTAAGGTATATATCGAAGCAGCGAAGCAGCGGAAGGAAACTCTGGACCATGTACTGTTCTTCGGGCCTCCCGGTCTTGGCAAGACCACCCTGGCGGGTATTATTGCCAATGAGATGGGAGTTAATATTAAGATTACTTCGGGACCTGCCATTGAAAAGCCGGGAGAGATGGCAGCCATATTGAATAACCTCCAGGAGGGTGATGTCCTGTTCGTGGACGAGATTCACCGTCTGAACCGTCAGGTGGAGGAATTATTGTACCCTGCCATGGAGGACTATGCAATTGACATAGTGATCGGCAAGGGCTCCTCAGCCAAGTCCATACGGATTGACCTGCCGCATTTTACCCTGGTGGGAGCTACCACAAGGGCAGGTATGCTGACCCCTCCCTTAAGAGACCGCTTCGGAGTTGTTAACCGGCTGGATTTTTATACTGTTACGGAGCTGGAGAAGATCATCGTAAGATCGGCGGAGGTATTCCAGGTAGAGATTGACGAGGAAGGCGCGCTGGAACTAGCCCGCCGCTCCAGAGGGACACCCAGGCTTGCCAACCGCCTCCTTAAGAGAGTGCGTGATTTTGCCCAGGTGAAATATGACGGCAGAATTACCAAAGAGGTTGCGGGATTTGCACTGGACCTGCTGGAGGTGGATAAGCTTGGACTGGATCATATCGACCGGGCGATTCTTACCACTATGATCGAAAAGTTTGCCGGAGGGCCGGTGGGGGTGGAAGCCGTTGCGACCACCATCGGAGAGGATGTCGGAACCGTCGAGGAGGTATATGAACCCTATCTGGTCCAGAACGGCCTGATCCTTCGGACGCCCAGAGGAAGGGTAGCCTCCGAGCTGGCTTATAAACACATAGGATTGTAGGGAAAATACTTGTCAACCCATATAACATCGAGTATAATTATTGTTTGAATACAGTATTTACGTGCTTGTGATAAGAGCAAGGGAGAGGGAAGTATGAATAAGTATCACGATATTGAAGTTATTATTAATAACAAGCGATATACCTTGAGTGGATACGAAAGCGAAGAATATTTACAAAAGATTGCTTCCTATATCAATAGCAAGCACACGGAATTCCGTAATAAGGATGCCTATAAATTCCTGGACAATGACCTTAAGAATATCCTGATGCAGATCAATATTGCGGATGATTATCATAAAACCAAGGACAAGATCAAGGATATTGAGAAGGAGCTTGAGTCAAAGAGCAATGAGATCTATGATTTGAAGCATGAGCTCATTACCACCCAGACGAAACTGAACCAGACCCTGAAGGATATGGAAGAATTAAAGCAGGAGCTGTACGAAGCACAGAAGAATATTGTCCGGCTGGAAACTGAATTACAGAAATAAGCAAGTTAAGATAAGGATCAACTGATAAGGCTGTCCATATATACGATATGCGATACCGGAGCTTCTTCCGTGAACGATATCTGAGAGGGCGGCTTTTTGTTATATTAGGATATTACGGCAGGCGGCACCCGGCGGAAAGCGCGGCTGTCATAGTGCAGGTCATATGGATTATGAGTAAAGAGAACGGCTGCCGTATAACGGAAAGCCATGCTTTGGCGGATACCGGGTCGAAAGACAGGATGAAGCAGGCATACAGAATGGAGATCGAATGAACAGAAAGATAGAGATATTAGCACCGGCAGGCTCTTATGAGGGAATGAGGGCCGCCATGAATGCCGGATGCGATGCGGTATACATCGGCGGCAGCAGCTTCGGGGCAAGAGCGTATGCCCATAATCCGGAGGAGGACACCCTGCTTCGGGCAATCGACGAAGCCCATATCCGGGGAAAACAGCTGTATCTTACAGTGAATACCCTGCTGAAGGAGAAGGAGCTTACAGAGAAGCTGTATCGGTATCTGGAGAGTTATTACCGCCAGGGACTGGATGCGGTGATTGTTCAGGATGTGGGAGTTCTGCGCTTTATCCATGAACATTTTCCTGGACTGCCCATCCATGCAAGCACCCAGATGACCCTGACCATGGCTGAGGGGGCGAATCTTCTTAAAAGCTATGGCGTTACCAGGCTGGTCACGGCCAGAGAGCTGAGCTTGAAGGAGATACGTATGATTCGCGGGAATACGGAGCTGGAGATCGAGACCTTTGTTCACGGGGCGCTATGCTATTGCTATTCCGGCCAATGTCTTATGAGCAGCATGATCGGAGGGCGAAGCGGTAACCGCGGGCGCTGTGCACAGCCCTGCCGTATGCCTTATCAGTTCTATTCCGAGGACAGAAAGCTGTCCGATGGGAAGGAAAGATATCTGCTCAGTCCGAGGGATATCAATACGATCCGGATGATACCGGAACTGATTGAGGCCGGGATTGATTCCTTTAAGATCGAGGGCAGGATGAAACGCCCGGAATATGCCGCCCTGGTCGCGGCTATGTACCGCAAATATGCGGACCTTTATTACAGCCTGGGCAAGGAGGGATATGGGGAATACCTGCAGAGCGGGGAAAGCCGGAAGGATATGATTGCCCTTCAGGATATCTATAACCGCGGGGGTTTTTCGGAGGGATATTTGAATCACTGCCATGGGAAGAAGATGATGTCGCTGCAGCGGCCGAATCACAGCGGCGTCCATGTGGGGGAAGTAAGAGAGCTCAGGGGCAGCCGGATCGGTATTTGGCTGAAGGAAGAGGTGAATGCCCAGGACATCCTTGAGATCAGGCACAGGGAAGAGGAAGGTCATGAATTCACGGTAAAAGCTGCTCATAAGCCGGGGGATATCCTGTGGACGAACATAGGCAGAAGACCGGAAAATACCGTCAAGAGCAGCAATCAGAGGAAAAGCTTCCACGATGGAGGTATCATAGGTGCTGAGCCCGGAATCAATATGGGAGATATGGTTTACCGCACCAGGAATAATGTGCTGCTGGATTATCTTTCGAAGGAATACCTTGAAAAGGATGCTAAATCAGGCATTAAAGGAAAGCTGACGGCGCGGACCGGGAACCGGTTATCCCTGTCCCTGGCTCTGGGAGAACATGAGGTTACGGCATATCAGGATACGGTCCAGGAAGCTGTGAAGCAGCCAATGACCAAGGAAAAACTGGAAGTTCCCATTAAGAAGACAGGTGATACACTTTTTTATTTTGATGAGCTCCAGGTGGAGATGGATGAGAATGTCTTCGTACCGGTCGCCTGGCTGAATGAGCTTCGCAGGGAAGCTGTCCTCCTGCTGCAGAATGCGGTGACAGGCCATTTCAGACGGGAGCTTCCGGCGGACAGAGCATTGCCGGCGGGAGATACCTGTGGATATGCAAAGCAGTTAACAGATCGTCCTGAAGGATTTAAGGAGCGATATACAGGAGCAGTGTCCGGTAATTCCATGCCGTTTTCAATCTCAGTTCAGTCCACGGAACAGTTTGCAGCGGCAGCGGATATCCCGGAGGTCGCTGTTATCCATGCGCAATATGAAACCCTGACGGTAAGTGAACTGCTGGCTATGTCGGGGAAAGCGGCTGCCGGAGGACGTTCCTTCTATCTGGCGCTGCCTCATATATGCAGGCTGTCAGTTTATGAAAGGTTAAAAAAGGATTTATTACAAATAATAGATAAGAAAGAGGTTACCGGTTTTCTTGTGAAGAATTTTGAGGAAATCGCACTGCTTCAGTCGTTATTATCGGTAAGGGGAATTCAGAAGGAACTGATTCTGAATTATAATATGTATGTTTATAACAGGGAAGCCGGGGAATTCTGGCGGGAGATGGGAATAACCCATTATACGGCTCCTGTGGAACTGAACTGCCGGGAGTTGAAAACTCTCGGAATCGATGATTGTGATATGGTTGTATATGGCTATCTCCCGGTGATGGTGTCCGCCCAATGCCTGTTTGAAAGTACATGCGGCTGCAGGCAGAAGACGGATGGAAAGACCGGGAACTTAAGCCGGAATGAGGACGTGCATTATGGCACCATGACAGACCGCCTTGGGAAGAATTTCTCTATCAGGACCAATTGCCGTATGTGTCATAATACCATCTACAACGGACAGGCTTTAGCACTTCACAGGCAGGCGGAGGAAGTTCGCAAGCTAAAGCCCAGGGCGCTGAGACTGGATTTTAGTAATGAGACAGGGGAACAGGTGAGACAAGTCTTATCAGTATTTATTGACAGCTTTTATTATGATAAAGAGTCTGAGGATAAGATATTGGATTATACCACCGGACATTTCAAGCGCGGAGTGGAATAAATCCGTTAATCGGAAGCCGCAGTTTGAGATTTTGGAGTAAGGCAGGTGACAGGATGAATTTGATCGTGGAGCTAATTAAATATCTGATGATCTTATTGATGGGAATATACACTTATTACAGCTTTCGTGTATTCCGGCATAGGAATAAGAGACGGCAGGGGCATATTTATACCATTCTGACGGTCATCATTTTCCTTGTGCATTTTATCGGCAACGGAACACTGTTACTTCAGATACAGAGCCGGAAGCTGGTCTACTTATATTGCGGTGAGCTGTTGTTATTTATTCTGGTGCTGGCTCTGTACCGTATATTCTATCCGAAGCTGTCAAAGCTTCTGATGCGTAATATGCTGATGCTGCTGGCAGTCGGATTTATTATACTGACCAGGCTGAATTATGATCTGGCTGTAAAACAGGTCATCATCGCAGGCAGCTCCTTTGTAATCTGCATGGTAGTTCCCTATGTGGTGAAGGCCCATCCTTCCATCAGGAATTACGGATGGATCTACGGAGGGACAGGAATCGCGCTCCTCGGTATTGTACTGATCATCGGCACTACAAGCAGAGGGGCTACCAATTGGCTGAATATCGCAGGCTTCAGCCTTCAGCCCTCGGAATTCGTTAAGGTCTTAATGGTGCTCGGTACCGCTGCCTTATTGCATTCGGGTGCGGGTTTTCGAAGGGTCTGCCTGGCATCGGCAATTGCGGCCGCCGATGTTTTGATCCTGGTGCTGCAGAAGGATCTGGGCGGTGCTCTTATATTTTTTGTAACCTATATATTCATGCTTTATACCGCTACCCTGAAACCGCTCTATCTGTTTGCGGGTCTACTCAGCGGAAGCGGTGCGGCATATGTGGCGTATCACTTCTTCTATCATGTTCAGGTGCGTGTCCTGGCATGGCAGAATCCCTTTGCTTATATCGATAAGGAAGGTTATCAGATTACGCAGTCCCTGTTCGCCATCGGTACCGGCGGCTGGTTCGGCATGGGGATCAACCGCGGCCTTCCCACCAGTATTCCCGTAGTGGAAAGCGATTTTGTATTCTCTGCGATCTCGGAGGAGTTTGGCGGATTGTTCGCAATCTGCATCATACTGATTTATATCAGCTGTTTTGTAATGTTCATCAATATTGCCCTCAGGCAGGAGGATGCCTTCTACCGGCTGACAGCCGTGGGCGTTGCCGTTATGTTTGCATTCCAGGTATTCCTGTGCATCGGCGGGGTGATCAAATTCATACCGTCCACGGGAGTTACGCTTCCGCTGATAAGCCAGGGAGGAAGCTCGGTATTTATCACGATACTGATGTTCATGCTGCTGCAGGGTATAACCGTTCGGGGAAGATCGCAGAGCGGGGAAGCGGAGCATGCCGGATGATATTATTTAATCACCGGAAACCGGCAGCTGCCTTAGGATTTGCATAATGCAGATGGAATGAAGAGAGATTGGAGGCTTCTATGTCACTTTTTACCCATAAGGATTCAAGGAAACCTATTTTTAATATCATCTATATATTCATCGGATTATTCCTGCTGATGATGGGCTATTATACGTATTTTCAGGCAGTACGGAGCGATGATGTCATCAATAATGCGTATAATAAACGCCAGGAGGTACTCGCAAAGCGTATCATAAGGGGAGAGATTCTCTCCGCAGACGGGGAGATACTGGCGCAGACCGTCACTGATGAAGAGGGCGGGGAGACCAGGGAATATCCGTATGATGAGGTATTTGCCCATGTGGTCGGCAGATACTCCAAGGGGATGACAGGAATTGAAGAGGCTGAGAATATCCGGCTTCTTACCTCGAATATCAATTCTCTGGAAGTGATGTATGCCGATCTGACGGGTAAGAAAAGCCCGGGGGATAATGTGGTGACTACTCTTGATTCCAAGCTTCAGCAGGCAGCTTATGACGCACTGGGCAAGAACAAAGGAGCGGTGGTGGTTATGGAGGTTTCTACGGGAAAGATACTGGCAATGGTATCAAAACCCTCCTATGACCCCAATAAGATAGATGAAATATGGGAGGAGCTGCTGCAAGAAGAGGAGCAGAATGCAGGTACGGATTTAAAGTCGCCGCTGGTTAACCGGGCAACCCAGGGCTTATATCCTCCCGGCTCCACCTTTAAGGTACTCACCGCCCTGGAATATATCAGGGAGAATTCAGGCTATACGACGTATGAATATGACTGTGACGGAAGGATCAGTGAGGATGGCATGACGATACACTGCTATAATAATAAAGCCCATGGAAAAGTGGACCTGCAGCTGTCCCTTGCCAAATCCTGCAATACTTCCTTTGCCAATATCGGCAAGGACCTTCAGGCGGACCGCTTCTACGAGCTTTGCGAAAGCTTCTTCTTTAATAAGGCATTACCCATTACCATGGGAAGCAAACAGAGCATCTTCACCCTTCAGAAAGGAAGCTCCGGCGTGAGGGAAGCCATGCAGACAGCCATCGGTCAGGGGTATACCCGGATTACGCCCTTGCACAATGCCATGATTGCGGCAACTATTGCCAATGGCGGAGAGATGATGAAGCCATATGTGGTTGACCGTATCGAAACTGCCGACGGCGGAGTGGTGAAGCGGTATTCTCCCCAGAGAATTGCAATGCCCATGTCCTTAAGGGAAGCAACGTATCTCGGGGAGATGATGCGGCTGGTGGTTACCGACGGTACGGGCACTAAATTGGACAGCCTCAAGGTGGAAGCAGCCGGCAAGACCGGTTCCGCAGACCATGGAGAAGGGAAAGCGGCACATGCATGGTTTATCGGCTATGCTCCCTATGATAATCCGGAGATCGCAGTCAGTGTAATTGTGGAAAGCGTAGGCACCGGAAGTGAT
Organism: Bacillota bacterium; assembly: GCA_023424995.1. GTDB lineage: Bacteria > Bacillota > Clostridia > Lachnospirales > Lachnospiraceae > Mobilitalea. The sequence goes on from JAFADH010000060.1 coordinate 18,906, forward strand.
TATGCAGTACCTGTTGCGAAGAAAATATTGGAAGAATATTTTGACGAATAATGGTACCGATTTACCGGCAACATTCGTGACTTTTGGATATAATGCCATGCCCTTTGTTAATTTTCAATAATATTGTGTTGAAAAATTAGGCATAGTGATGTATACTTTTATTCAGACATAGAGGATACACCAAAGGCAGGAGGCATTGCGATGGTAGAAGCAACGAGCTGTGGTGGTGTAGTGATATTCAGAGGGAAGATTTTATTACTGTATAAAAATTATAAGAATAAATATGAAGGGTGGGTGCTACCGAAAGGAACCGTTGAAGATGGAGAAGAATATAAAGAAACCGCAATACGTGAGGTATTGGAGGAAGCGGGAACGAATGCTTCCATAATCAAGTATATCGGGAAAAGCCAATATTCTTTCAGCACACCGCAGAATACAGTATTAAAGGATGTTCATTGGTACTTAATGATGTCTGATAGCTATTACAGCAAACCACAACGGGAAGAATTTTTTATGGACTCCGGCTATTACAAGTTTCATGAAGCCTATCATATGCTCAAATTCACTAATGAGAAGCAGATTCTGGAACGGGCATATAATGAATATGTGGACCTGAAGAAGAGTAATCTCTGGGGAAATAAAAAATACTTTTAACCAAAATTTCAATCACAAACCAGAACTAATGGAGACTGTTCGAAGGAACAGCCTCTTTTTTTCTTAACTTACATCGTTAAAGGAAGGGCAACAAATGGGTTGTTGCTTCCTTTAATTATTTTTAGTGCATTATAACTACACAAGAAGAATTCAAAAAAACTAAAGAGGAAGTAAGGTGAGATAAATTAAATTATGTACAGCTTAATGATTGATATAGTAAAAGAAAGGATTTATATTGAATTATCCGGAAATTTAACTTTGGAAGAAATTGAAAGATATGTTGATGACCTCTATAAATTAACAAGAAAATTTGAGCCTCAGACATACTCTATGTTAATTATGACAAACAGACTAGACCCTTTATCTCAGAATAATTTGCCTCATTTTCAAAAGGCGGTGGAACTTGCATTAATCTGGGCCGGTGACATAGCTGTTGTAAACGGCAATAGGACAATAACTCTTTTTCAGATGAAAAAAATTGAGGCTGAGGCTAGAAAGATAACTAAGTCGGATACTAAAATCATGAGATTCAAAACCAGGAATGATGCATTAAAATATTTGAATAGAGCATAGGTAATACGCTATATTTTGGACTTCTTCTGTAAGTAGTTATTATGTGATTATAAAGGGGGAGGCTCTTTCCCGGGTATCCCCCAACATCCTTATCCTTCTGAGCAATGAATTGATTCCGAATAGCATAATCAGGAGTTTTTGACACAGGCAGTAAAATCATCTATAATATCACATATAGTATTTGAAAATGGATAAATTTTCATGGATATATTCTGCCGGAATTCCAGGCTTTTGACAGACACAGATTGTCATGCTCCCAAGATAAAAATCAACTCAGAAGATTATTGCAGCTGATGCATTGAAATCTTCTGAGTCAAAATTCACTTTTACAAGTAGGATATTGTTAAAAAGCTTTATGTACTGCGGATGAAGGGACTCGAACCCCCACGAGTGTTAGCCCGGCAGATTTTGAGTCTGCTGCGTCTGCCATTCCGCCACATCCGCGTTTTGCGACGAAGTTTATTTTAGCATATATAATTTAATATTTCAAGTGTGAAATTAAAACTTATGTAGTACAATAATATAAACTGCTGTATGATAAGAATCACAGGATACGGGACGGTCATATAAAAGGGTCATATGAACCCGGATAAAAAAGATCAAGGATTATAAACTTGTATAATGAAAGAAAATCATATAAAATACATAATATTGGATTCTCGTTAATGTTATGCTGCAAGGAAGAAGGAGGTATCTATGAATTGCCAGAAAGCCCAGTCGATGATTACGCCGTTTGTAGATAACAAGCTTTCCATCAGGGATTTGGAACTATTCCTGGATCATGTGAATTCCTGCCCCAACTGCAGGGAGGAGCTGGAAGTGTATTATGCCCTTCTGACTGCCATGAAACAATTGGACGAGGATAAGAATCTGTCAAGCAATTACAGCATGGAACTGGCTGAGAAACTGGCAAAACTGCATGAGAAGATAATACATGCCAAATATGTATATTACCGTAAAAAAGTTGTGTTATTCATAACCATGATTTTTCTGGCGGTTTTAATCAGCTTCACTTATGCGAACAGAAATATATTAATTGAAGAGCAGACAACCAAGAGTGATTTTCATATGAGAATTCAATTTCAGTTCCCAGGCAACGATAATGATATGCTCCGGCTGAAGCTGCAAAAATATCTTGAAGAACAAGTGCCGGCAGACAAGACTGATTGAAGGATTATAGCGGATCGATTGAAAGATTATAATAGATATCACCGGACGGAAGGAGGATTCGCAGGTACGGCATCAATCATAATTACCTGCGAAGAATTATATGAATAAGAAGATAGTTTTAATCGACGGACACAGTATATTGAACAGGGCATTCTACGGATTGCCGGACCTGACGACCTCGAAGGGGGAGCATACCAATGCGGTCCTTGGATTTCTTAATATCCTGTTCAAGATTCTGGAGGAGGAGAAGCCGGATTATCTGTCCGTGGCTTTCGACGTACATCATCCCACCTTTCGTCATGAGATGTATGAGGCGTATAAGGGAACCAGAAAAGGTATGCCCGAGGAGCTGCGTGAGCAGGTGCCTGTGATGAAAGAAGTCTTGAAGGCCATGAACATCACGATTCTGGAAAAGCCCGGCTATGAAGCGGATGATATTCTCGGCACGCTGGCTTCCAAAGCCGAGAAGGAGGGGAATCAGGTATCCCTGGTATCCGGAGACCGGGATTTACTGCAATTGGCTTCCCATATGATCAAGATACGAATCCCGAAGACCAAGAGGACAGGCACCGAGATTGAGGATTATTATGCGAAAGATGTCCTTGAGAAATATAATGTTACCCCGGTCCAATTCATCGATTTGAAAGGACTCATGGGTGATACCTCCGATAATATCCCGGGGGTTCCCGGTGTGGGCGAGAAGACGGCTGCAAAGCTGATCGAGACCTATCATTCCATAGAGAATCTATATGAACATATCGATGAGATGCCGGCGAACAAGACAACGGCTGCCTTAAGGGATAACCGGGAGCTGGCGTTCCTGTCGAAGAAGCTGGCTGCCATATGTACGGACTGTGACCTGGATTATAATATAGAAAAAGCCACCATAGACAATCTTTATAATGAGGAGGTTTATAAGCTCTTCAAGCGTTTGGAGTTCAAAACTCTCTTATCCAGGTTCCAGACACAGGAGGTAAGCCATTCCACCGGCATAGAGGATGCCTTTTGCCTGGTGGAGGACCTGGGAGATGCAGACAGAGTATTTGCATTAATGAGCGGGAAAGGCGCCCATCCGGTGGGCCTGCAGGCGGTATATGAAGGCGGCATATTATACGGGGTATCCTTGTGCAGGGACGAAGAGACGGTATGCTTTATTAAATGCGGCGGTTTTATAACGCCGGAATATCTGAGCGATAAAGCCGGTAAATTAGCGGAGGAGGCATATCTTTTATCTGTTATCGGGCTGAAGGAACAGCTGCCTTACTTTACGGCCGGCGGGAAGGATAATGTATTCGATGCGGTCATAGCGGCATATCTGCTGAATCCGCTGACGGATACCTATCATTACGATGATATAGCCCGGGATTATCTTGCCTTAACGGTGCCCTCCAGGGAAGACCTGCTGGGGAAAATGTCCCTTAAGGATGCAATCGGGCAAAAAGAGAAGGAATTTCTGCAATATGCCTGCTACAGTGCCTATATTGCCTGCCGTGCCGCGGAAAAGCTCAGGGATCTGTTGTTCCGTGCCGGGATGCTGAACTTATTCGAGACGGTGGAGATGCCGCTGGTCCATACGCTTTATGATATGGAGATAAGAGGCATCCGTGTGAACAAGGACGCTTTGAAGGAATACGGCGATCATCTGCAGATCGGTATCGACAAGTTAGAGAAGGACATCTATGAACTGGTGGGAGAGATATTCAACATCAATTCTCCGAAGCAGCTGGGAGTCATTCTCTTTGATAAGCTGCGGCTGCCCTTTGGCAAGAAGACTAAGACCGGCTACTCTACCTCCGCCGATATCCTGGAGAAGCTTCAATCCGAGCACCCGGCGGTAAAGATGATTCTGGAATACCGCCAGCTGACCAAGCTGAAATCCACCTATGCGGACGGACTCGCCGGTTATATCAGGGAAGACGGCAGAATCCACGGCAGATTCCATCAGACCATCGCTGCTACCGGCCGGATCAGCAGTACTGACCCGAATCTGCAGAATATCCCCATCCGTATGGAGCTTGGCCGGCAGATCCGCAAGGTATTCATACCGGAGGAAGGGTATGTATTCCTGGACGCGGATTATTCCCAGATAGAGCTTCGCGTGCTTGCCCATATGTCCGGGGATGAACGCCTGATTAATGCATATAAGGAAGCAAAGGATATCCACAGAATTACAGCTTCCGAGGTATTCCACGTACCCTTTGAGGAGGTTACTCCTGCCCAGAGAAGCAGTGCCAAGGCTGTAAACTTCGGCATTGTATATGGAATCAGCTCCTTCGGTCTGGGACAGGATCTGAATATAACAAGAAAAGAAGCGGAACGCTATATTGAAAAATACTTTGAAACCTATCCCAAGGTAAAATCCTACCTGGATCATCTGGTAGCAGAAGCCAAGAGCACGGGATATTCAACTACTTTATTCGGACGCAGAAGGCCCATACCCGAATTATCCAACAGTAACTTCATGCTGCGGCAGTTTGGCGAGCGGGTCGCCATGAATGCTCCGATCCAGGGGACCGCAGCCGATATCATCAAGATAGCTATGATCCGGGTGAATGAAAGATTGAAAGCAGAGCATTTTAAATCCAGACTGATTCTGCAGATTCATGACGAATTGCTGGTGGAGGCCTGCAAGGATGAAGTGGAAAAGGTAGCGAGAATCATGGTGGAGGAGATGCAGGGAGCGGCAGAGCTTGACATCGTCCTGGAGGCAGAGGTCAACGAAGGGAATAACTGGTTTGAAGCAAAATAAAGCCAATTCAGCCGTAAATTGATAGGGAGCGCTGAATATAGGGAGCGGATGGCATGAAAGTGATTGGACTGACCGGCGGAATTGGAAGCGGCAAATCCCTGGTGGCGAATATATTAAAAGAAAAATACGGGGCATATATTCTGGAGACGGACCGCATCGCAAAGGAACAGATGGAGCCGGGCGGAGTCAGTTACCGGGAAGTGATTGATTTGATCGGAAGGGATATTGTAGCGGAGAACGGACAGATCGACAGGGCGAAGCTGGCCCGCATTATATTCAATGATAAAGAAAAGCGTCTGAAGATCAATGAGATCACCCATCCCAAGGTACTTGAGGAGGTCCGGAAGGAGCTTTACAGGCTTGGGGTTCCGGGTACGGTTCCGTATGCGGTTATAGAGACGGCTCTTATGATAGAGGCGAGGTATGAGTTCACCTGTGATGAGGTCTGGTATGTGTTTGCCCCGGAGGAGCAGCGCAGGGAACGCCTGAAAAGGGAACGGAATTACTCCGATGAAAAGATAGATGCCATCTTTGAGAACCAGAATAAGGAGGAGGCCTTCCGTAAGGCTTTCACCAAGGTGATTGAGAATACGGGCGATTTAGCACAGCTTGAAGGTCAGGTGGATATACTGATAAGAGGCCTTAAGTAGATTGTGTAAAGTCATTTGCCAATGATAAATCTGCTATACACGTATGAAGTTTGTCGATTTCATTATTGACAAAATATATGAAATGAGGGATACTCATGTAGAATGAATTTACATAGAATGAATTTACATAGAATGAATTTACACAGAATGAATTTATATAGAATTAATATACATAGAATTAATATACATAGAATTTATGACGAGAGTGGGAAAGAAAATGAAACTGTGCAGTATTGCAAGCGGCAGCAGCGGGAATTGTATCTATGTGGGCAGCCGGAATACCAACCTTCTTGTGGATGCAGGCGTCAGTGCGAAGCGCATTGAATATGGCCTGGATGATATTGATATCAAGCCGGACACGCTTCAGGGCATTCTCATAACCCATGAGCATTCCGATCATATCTCGGGGCTTGGAATACTGGCACGCAAATACCATATTCCGATCTATGCGACTTATAAGACGGTATGTGCACTGCAGAGGATAAAGAGCCTGGGGGAGACGCCATCGGAGCTTTATCATTATGTAAGGCCCGACGAGACATTTTTTATTAATGATATCTGTGTGGAACCCTTTTCCACATCACATGACGCTTCCGATCCGGTCTGCTACACCATGCAGTCGGAGGGGCGGAAGATCGGTATCGCCACCGATCTGGGCAAATATGACGACTATATCGTGTCCAAGCTGGAAGGCTCGGAGATTCTGTATATCGAAGCCAATCATGACGTGAATATGCTCATGGTAGGAAAGTATCCCTATTATCTGAAACAGAGAATCTTAGGTGACAGGGGCCATCTGTCCAATGATACCTCGGCCGATCTGATTCATAGATTGCTGCATCCGAAGCTTCAGCATATCGCACTGGCACATCTTAGCAAGGAGAATAATTATGAAGAGCTTGCTTATGAGACCGTGTGCTGTGAGCTGTTGAAGCGAGGCAGCGGTTTTTCCTCTAAAATGATAAGCGTAGCCCATAGAGACCGGCCTTCCCGGATGGTTATGATATAATGAAACAAACGCCGCAATAGGAGAATGTCTGACTGTTTCATTAACGGATGGAGATAGTCCAAGCGTAGCGTCACCCAATACTTCTCTTGCTGCAGCCTGGGCAGGAGATGAAGGGAAACATAATCGGACGCCGTGTTCAACTCCAAAATAATATAAGCGCCTGACATAGTGATTGCAGGAGGCTCATATGGACTATAAATTACGGATTAAGAAAGGCAGGAATATTATGAAGAGAACCGTGATAACCGTAGTAGGCAAGGACACTGTAGGCATCATAGCGAAGGTATGCACCTATCTGGCTGAAAACCGAATAAATATACTGGATATATCCCAGACAATCGTCCAGGGATTTTTCAATATGATGATGATTGTGGATATGACGGATGCAGCCAAGGAATTTGACGTGATAGTGGAGGAGCTGGAGCAGACAGGCAGGGAGATCGGTGTTATTATCAAAGCACAGCGTGAGGATATCTTCGACAAGATGCATAGAATATAGGCAGGCAGACAGCATATCATATGTAAGAGGCAGGGCATGAGTGCTGTCCCTGATATATGAGCTGCCGGCATGGAGGAAATAATGATTAATATAAATGAAGTTATTGAAACCAACAAGATGATTGAACAGGAGAACCTGGATGTAAGAACCATTACGCTGGGTATCAGTCTGCTTGACTGTGCGGACCCTGATCTGGAGGAATTGAACCGGAAGATCTATGAGAAGATTACGACCGTTGCCAGGAATCTTGTGGCCACAGGCAACAGGATTCAAAGAGAATACGGGATTCCTATTGTAAATAAAAGGATCTCGGTAACTCCCATATCCTTAGTGGGAGCCGCGGCCTGTAAGAATATCCGGGACTATGTGACCATAGCAAGGACTCTGGATAGAGCGGCTGCTACGGTAGAGGTGAATTTTATCGGCGGATACTCGGCATTGGTCAGCAAGGCCATGACAGCCGGCGAGGAGCTTTTAATCAAGTCCATTCCCCTGGCACTCAGCCAGACGGAGAGGGTATGCAGCTCTGTGAACGTAGGGTCCACCAAGACCGGTATTGATATGAATGCAGTGAAGCTTCTGGGAGAGATTGTCCTAAGTACGGCGGAATATACGAAAGACAGGGATTCCATCGGATGTGCAAAGCTGGTGGTATTCTGCAATGCTCCGGATGACAATCCCTTCATGGCAGGTGCCTTCCATGGGGTGACGGAAGGGGATGCGGTGATCAATGTGGGAGTCAGCGGTCCCGGCGTGGTGAAGAAGGCGCTGGAAAGTGTTCGCGGCGCTGACTTTGAGACACTTTGTGAGACAATTAAGAAGACGGCCTTTAAGATAACCCGTGTAGGCCAGCTGGTAGCCCAGGAGGCTTCCAGACTGCTTGACATACCCTTTGGCATCATCGATCTGTCCCTGGCCCCGACTCCGGCGGTAGGAGACAGTGTGGCTGAGATTTTGGAGGAAATCGGACTGGAATACGTAGGTGCGCCGGGAACAACGGCAGCCCTTGCCTTACTCAATGATCAGGTGAAAAAGGGCGGTGTTATGGCTTCTTCCTATGTAGGAGGCTTAAGCGGTGCTTTCATACCGGTAAGTGAAGACCAGGGCATGATTGATTCCGTGGAAGCCGGTGCGCTGACTCTGGAGAAGCTGGAGGCCATGACCTGTGTCTGCTCCGTCGGCCTGGATATGATCGCTATCCCGGGAGATACCAGGGCAGCCACCATCTCCGGGATCATAGCGGATGAGATGGCAATCGGCATGATCAACCAGAAGACAACGGCAGTCCGGATCATTCCCGTCATAGGCAAGACGGTGGGAGAACGTGTTGAATTCGGCGGCTTGCTGGGATATGCACCCATTATGAAGGTGAATCCTTACAGCTGCGATGAATTTATTAACCGGGGCGGAAGAATTCCTGCTCCCATTCATAGCTTTAAGAATTAGTCTTCTTTCATATTTTAAGGCATATTTGTAAATAATTAACTTGAAACGAGCCGTGGAACCTGGTCGTCTAATGATTACAGATAGTCATGCAGAGAAAGCTGTTTCCGGTTCTTTCTTAGGTACAAATTTGCGGAAGCCTCCGGCGCCCGCAATAATATTAAGAAAAGGCAGCAGTGTGAAAAATCAGAATATTTCATACGTCGGATTTGTGCGGAGACGCAAATCACAATGCCTTGAAAGAATGGAGGATTTTGATCATGGATAAGAGCTTGGAACAGCTGGATTACAAGGGGATATTCAAGTATTTTGATGAAATTTCCAAGATCCCGAGAGGATCGGGCAACGAGAGGGCAATTAGTGAATATCTGGTAACCTTTGCAAAAGAGCACAACCTGGAGTATACTCATGATGAAGCGAATAATGTAATCATGATTAAACCGGCCACGCCGGGATACGAGAATGAGCCTGCCTATATTCTTCAGGGACATATGGACATGGTGTGTGAAAAGCGTAAGGAGTATACTCATGATTTCTTAAAGGATGGTATCAAGCTGGTATTGGAGGGGGATTACCTTCATGCTGACGGTACTACCCTTGGCGCAGATAACGGAATAGCAGTAGCATATATTCTGGCGATGTTCTCCGATGAGATCCTGGAGCACCCCAGACTGGAAGCAATTATGACGACCGATGAAGAAGTAGGAATGCACGGAGCCAAAGCGCTGAACCTTTCGCACCTGCAGGGCAGATATATGATCAATCTTGATTCGGAGGAAGAGGGTTATCTTCTGTGCAGCTGTGCCGGAGGATTGACCGGAACCAGCACACTTCCCCTGAAAAGAGTATCAGCCCCGGGCAGGAAGGTGAAAATCATGCTTGGAGGCCTGCTTGGCGGGCATTCCGGTATTGATATTGTAAGGAACAGAGAGAATGCGACAAAGCTGTTGGGAAGGCTGCTGTTTGATCTGAGGGAGGTCAGCTCCTTTGGTCTGGTTGATATGCAGGGCGGCTTTAAAGATAATGTAATCCCCCGCGAAGCAACAGCAGAAATATTAATTTCTTCAGAAGGTACCCAGGATTCAGGGGACCAATACTCGAATATTATTAATAATATTACGGATATCATGAAGAAATACAGGAAGGAGTTAGCCGGCAGCGAGCCTGAGCTTAAGCTTGAGACAGAGGATATGGGTGAGGGTACCTTTGAAGTGATTCATCCTCTTTCCTTTGAGAAGCTGCTCTTCTTGCTGGTGAATATACCGAACGGTGTCCAGGTAATGAGTTCGAATATTCCCGGGCTTGTGGAAAGCTCTCTGAATATGGGGATTTTCCGTACCGATGCGGACAAGGCGGAATATCTTACCTCGATCCGAAGCTCCTTCAGCAATTATAAATATTTCTTAAGCAACAAGCTGAATTACATGACCACATTTTTAGGTGGTGATTATGCGGTCCGCTGGGAATATCCTGCCTGGGAATTTAAAAAAGATTCCCTTTTGAGGGAACATTTTCAGAGGATACACAGGGAATTGTATGGCAAGGATATGAAAGTAGAGGCAATTCATGCAGGCCTGGAATGCGGCCTGATATCTGAGAAACTGCCGGATATCGATATTGTATCCATCGGACCGGACATTACCGGAGTTCATACAATCGAAGAGAAAGTCAGTATATCCTCAACCATACGTGTATATCAGATGCTGGAGAGGATTATAAAAGAAAAGATCGGCAAATAACCACTAGTTATTGCAGTATCGGACTTTGACGCAAAGTCCACTATTTAGGAGATGAAAGAGATGGATAAGGATAATGTGAACTCTGAGTTTGACTTTGATAACCCGGAATTCAGCGCTAATTTTTATAAGAATATTGCGAAGGCTTTGGGGGATCAGGAGAATGCAAATGCTGCGAATCCGGCAGAGGATGACGCGGATGAAGAACCAAAGACAACGGAGAACATAAAGGACACCATTGATATAATAGAGAATACGGATGCAAAAGAAGAGCTGCCGGATGAGGCTGCCGCAGTGCAGTTACCTTCGCAGGAGAGTGCTGCTGCGGCAGAAGCGGCCCAAGCTCTGCCGGAAGATATTGATGATGAGCTGTCGGTGATTAATTCCTCCTTGGCAAAGCAGATTAGTTCGGAGATGGATTCCATCGGCGCGGAAAAGGCAGTCCAGAAGAAAAAATGGCTGTTTAAGATACAAAGCGGCATTGCGCTTACGATTCTTTGCATCTTCGGCATATGCTTCTTCCTGGGCTTTACAAAGCCGGGAAACAACCTGCTGCTTGGCATGGGCATCAATCTTGGCGGAACCCTCTGGGATGCATGGACCGGTGACTTCAAGGACAATACGGATGTCAAGGAGGATATCGATTATGTTGAGGATGAGGATATCGAAGCGGAAGGGGAAGAGGTAGATACGAATACCATTGTATGGCCGAATCATTCCGGTGAGGGCAGACAGGAAGAAGGGGTATATAATATCCTCCTGTTAGGCGAAGAATCAATCGGCACCAGCGCCGGCAGAGGGCGTACGGATGTTATGGTAATAGCAACCTTGAATACCAATACCAAGAAGATACTTCTTACCTCAGTCATGCGTGATACCCTGGTTCAGATCCCCGGCTTCAAAGAGAACAAAATTAATGTGGTGTTTGAAGAGGGCGGCCTTGATCTGCTGTATGAAACCATCGCAATTAACTTCGACCTGCACCTGGACGGATGCGTTATGGTCAACTTTGAAAACTTTGAGAAGATTATTGACGAGCTGGGCGGTCTTGAAATTCCTCTGACCGCAGGAGAAGCGAAATATCTGAATAATACCAATTATATATCCAATCCTGCCAATCGCAATGTCAAGGAAGGAACACACCTGATGAACGGCAACCAGGTATTAGGATATGCCCGTGTACGTAAGAGAGCCAATATTAACGGTACCAACAATGATTATGGAAGAACGGAACGTCACAGAATTATCCTGAATGCTGTATTTGAGAAATATAAGACGACCAGCAAGACAGATTTACTTTCCATGATGTTTAAATTCGTTCCCATGATTACCACAGATATCGATAAGAAAAATTTTGAGGCTTTATTAAATGCATTTGTTGATATGGGAACTACTGAGATGAATCAGCTTCGGATTCCGGTTGACGGTGCATTTAAAGACAGCGTGAAGGTACGCGGTATGTCAGTGCTGATACCTAATCTTCCGGCCAATATAGAGGTTCTACATAGTGCCATCTTTGGAGATGAGTCTATGGATAAAGCCGTTAATTAAGAATTATTCAATCTTTGACAGAGCAGGTGCATCCGCATCGTAAGATAACGATTCGGATGCACTTGACTTATGTCCGGCTGTTTTGTTATATTGTTTCTTTGGGTAACATATAATTAGTTGTCCTTGTTTACCGCAGGTCAGGGATAAAGTCATTATATGCTACGAGGGTTTTGCCTATGAAGACAATAAAAAATGAAATATTATTACTAATCTTAATGATCGCAGCCGTCGTTTTTGTTGCCGGTTATGAACACAGGCTGCTGCAGACAAGGCTGCTGGTTGACGGGATGGTCAGCGAAAGTGTCGACTATGATGCATTTCGTGAGCTGAAGATCAGTGAAGCTTCTCTGGATAAGGCCATAACAAAAATAAAGAAGGTGCTTAAGGAAGAACCGGAGTTAAGGGGATACCCATACATGGACCCCATCGGATATCTTACCTTCAGCATGATGGCCTGGGACTATGACCAGCTTAAGCAGCCTGTAATTGACGAACGGACCTTTATCAGGGGAATCGGAAGGGTGGCTGCTACCGAGCAGTACAGAGAGCTCTATGCTTATTATAGAGCCATATTATCAGACTTAAGATATTTTCCGGTTCCGTGTATGGAAGAAGCAGACATCTCCTTTGGAAATTCCTGGAATGACCTGCGAACCTATGGTGGAAACCGGACTCACGAGGGAACGGATATCATGGCCTCGAATAATATCAGAGGGTATTTTCCGGTGATCAGTATCACCGATGGAGTTGTTGAGAAGAAGGGATGGCTGGAACAGGGCGGTTATCGTATCGGAGTACGTT
>JAFADH010000006.1 GCA_023424995.1 Bacillota bacterium
GCCCGGCATTAAGATTATTAAGAGCACGGATACCATGAAGCTTGGAAGCACCTTCACTTTTGAAGCAGCCGCAGCGGGCTATGATAAGAATAGCATTGTATGGATGACCTCGAAGAGGGATGTGGTAATTATCAATAAGAAGACGGGGAAGGCAACTGCCAGGACAAAGGGTACGGATTATATTGAAGCAAGGATCAATAACAAGCTTGTTAAGGTGAAGGTAGTTGTAAAGTAATCGTATCACAGTAAGAAGCAGAGTTATCATAAGAATTGCCATAACAGCAAGCTCATGCGCTTGGAGGGATGGTTAATCGGTTTCCTGAGTGCATGAGCTTATTTTTGATCTGCTTTTTAGAAATAAACCATGTGTTTCATAAATAAAGCATCTCATTTTTTAGATTTACACAATTACTTTGGAATACTATTATATACAGAAACGCCGGTGAAATTTATACTGAAAGTGATAGAAGTGATCATAGCTATGAGTAGCATTTCCCTAACCTGATCAGACGTGGCCGGGACAGGAAATACCGTTTTTTTTGCAATACATACCAAAATATAGATATTAGGAGAAGGAGAATTTATGATTACAAAAAAAGTTAGTAAGATATTATCAACGGTACTGGTTTTCGTTATGATAGCCGCTATGCTTAGCGGATGCAGTTCAAAAGACGAGGCTTCGGACAATGAACCGACGAAGCCGGCAGCAACACCGACGCAGGCGGCTTCAACGGATGCTGAGCCAGATGAACCGGGAGAAGAGGTCAGCAGTATCATTAGCTATCCTATAGATACGGATCAAAAGCTATCCGTATGGTCAGGCGTATTAAAGCCGGAGCAGTCCTTTACAGATTATACACACTCGCCTTTCCATACCGGTCTTGCAAGGAATACGGGGATTGAAGCCGAGTGGACCTTCGTGACTGCGGGAACGAACAGCAAAGAGGCATTTAACCTGATGATGACCAGCGATACGCTTCCGGATGTTATTATCGCATGGACAATTTCAGATGGAGATGCGGAGCGGTTAATCCAGGAGGGTGTTATCAGGGACTTAACAGATTTGCTGCCGAAGTATGCGCCGAATTATTGGGCATACCTGCAAAATAATGAGTATATGGATAAATCTTTTAAGACGGATGAAGGGCACTATTTTGGTTTTGGTAATTTCAGAGAAACGGAATGGGCTGCCACCTTTGTAGGCCCCGTTATCCGAAAGGACTGGCTGGATGCTCTCGGACTTCCGATTCCTGTGACAATTGAGGACTGGGATACTGTAATTAAGGCATTTAAGGAGGAGTATGGCGCAACCTTTGCTTTTGCGGAAAACCGTATGAACCCTGGCCTCGCATCGGGCTTTGGCGCTTATTCAAACTTCCGTGCAGGCATTTATATTGATGATAACGGGAAGGTACAGCTTGCGCAGACGCAGCCGGAATGGGAGGCTTACATGGCGAAGCTGAACGAATGGTATGAGCAGGATTTAATTGATCCGGATACAGCGACCCTTGATGATGCCGGAATGAGAACGAAGGTCTTAAACAATAATGTGGGAATAAGCGTCACAGCCATGTCCCAGATTACGGCGTGGACAGAAGATGCTGTGAATGCAGGCACCGGAGCACAGTGGATCGGTATTCCTTATCCGGTTCCAAAAGCCGGAGACAGGGCGGTGACAATTCAGACGGAGGACATGGTGGGGCCGGTCAGTGCCGTGATTTCCACAGATTGTCCGGAGGAGAAGGTTGAATTAGCGTTACGCTGGCTGGATTATGGTTTCACCGAAGAAGGCTTTCTTTACTGGAACTACGGTGATGAAGGCGTAAGCTATACCATGGTGGACGGAACGCCGAAATTTACGGAGATTATTACCAAGGCATCTGAGGGCATAAATGCAGCCATCCAGAAATACATTGGAACCTCCGGCAATGGCATTACAATTCAAGCAGAGGATATGGTCAAGCAAAAAAATAATCCTGCCGCAGTTGAAGCGGTGGATACCTGGATTCAAAACCAAGACAGCCAGAAGCATCTTTTCCCCGCAGGAACAACTATGACGGTGGAAGAAAGCAATGAATATGCGAACCTCTTTACGCCGATAGATACTTACATAAGGGAAGCGGGATTGCAATTTATGGTGGGTGATTTACCCATTGATGAATTTGACTCATTCGTTGCGAATTTAAACAATATGGGTCTTCCTCGTGTATTGGAATTGAAGACGGCAGCATATGAACGCTTCATAAACAGATAGTGAAGATACGCCCATGCCGGGCGAACACGGGATACTGGGAGATTAGCAGTCTCCCAGTATCTTTTAAGAGACCGCAGGAAAACATGGAGGAAATATCTTATATGCAAAATCCTAAAGCAATATCGAGTAGAAAAGGATGGAAGAGCGTTGTAATCAAGGACTTTAAAATGAATAAATATAAGTATCTGATCGTTCTTCCGATTATCATATATCTGATTATTTTTAACTATAAGCCGATGTATGGGTTAATCATAGCCTTTAAAAACTTCAGGGTCACCCTGGGCTTTGCCGATAGCCCCTGGGTTGGTCTGGATCATTTTAAAGCTTTTTTTAATGATATATTTTTCACCCGTCTGTTACGCAATACATTTACCATCAGCGGATTAAGCATAATATTCGGGTTTCCGGCGCCGATTATTCTGGCCTTATTAATTAATGAGGTAAGAAATCAAAAGTTCAAGCGCGTGATTCAAACGGTAACCTATATGCCCCATTTCATATCCATTGTTATCGTATGCGGATTGCTTGTGGCATATACACAGTCAAATGGTGCAATTAATGATATCGTCGCATTCTTTGGAGGGGAACGAACCAATCTGCTGGCCAGGAAGGAGATGTTTTATCCGATTTATATTTTATCGGGTATCTGGCAAAGTGCGGGCTGGAGTTCTATTATTTACCTTGCCGCAATCACGGGAATCGACCAGGAGCAATATGAAGCGGCAAAGGTGGACGGAGCAGGACGCTTCAGACAGATGATTTCGATCACTCTTCCGGGGTTAATGCCTACGATTATTGTTTTATTCATTCTGCAAATGGGCAGTATTCTAAGCGTTGGACATGAGAAAATATTGCTATTATATAAGCCCCTGACCTATGAAGTAGCTGATGTTATCTCAACCTATGTATATCGCCGAGGTATCATTGAAGCTAATTATAGCTATAGTACCGCCATAGGTCTCTTTAATTCTGTTGTAAATATAACCTTCTTACTGATAACCAACAAACTCAGTAAAAGAATTAATGAAACCAGTCTGTTTTAGCGGGAGGAGAGTATCAATATGACTAAATCAATAAGACACAGAAGGAAAAGATCCCCTGGGGACATGGGATTTGACATGATACTGACAGGAATCATGCTGATCATCATTATAGTCTGCCTATATCCCATGTATTATGTTTTGTGTGCATCCTTCAGCGATAATACGGCTCTGCTGGCAAAGCCGGGAATTATGCTGTATCCCAAAGGCTTCACCCTGGGAGCTTATAAAATGGCGTTAGCACATCCTTTAATTTCAAGCGGGCTTAAAAATATATTGATCATACTTGTATTTGCGCTGCCGCTTAATCTCTTTATGACGGTAATCTGCGGATATTTCATGTCAACAAAGAACGTACTGTTTAAAAAATATATTAATTTTATTATTATATTTACTATGTTTTTTGGAGGCGGATTGATCCCTACCTTTTTAAACCAAAGATCCCTCGGACTTTATAACAATCTTGCCGCACTTATTATACCGGGAGCATTCAGTGTATATAATGCGATTATATGCAAGACCGCAATTGAAGCAATTCCGGACAGCCTGGTAGAATCGGCATATATAGACGGGGCCAGTGACATCAAAATCCTGTCCCGTATTATTATTCCGTTGATAAGGCCCACCATGGCAGTATTGCTTCTTTATTACGGAGTAGGTCATTGGAACAGTTGGTTCAACGCCTCTATTTACATTCAGGAGGACAAACTTTTACCCATTCAGAATGTATTACGCGCATTGCTGATTGAGAATTCAAATGTGTTGGGAGAAGGAATGGGAACGGGGGATGAGTTTAACCGCTATGCTGAAATAATCAAATATGCGACGATTATTATAACCACAGCGCCAATATTATGCATTTATCCGTTTCTCCAAAAATATTTTGTAAAGGGGGTTATGATCGGTGCTGTAAAGGGGTGACAGATATGATATAATGTACATAAAAGCTTTTATTTGGGGGATGTATTATGGTAATAACAGACAATATTATGCACAATAAGAGTTATTTAAAGCGGTATTTAGTCTCTTATCTCATTGTATTTCTAATACCATTTATAACGATCATATCTATTTATTTTACCTCGGACCGAATGATGCGGCAGGAAATTATTAATTCCAGCGAAAGCGGCCTCCAACAATTTTTTACGTTTATAGACAAGAATATGTCTGAGTTGACGGAGATCGGTACCAGGGCATTGGGCAGTGATATTGTGCAGTCGTATGCATTCGCGTCTAACTACCAGAACAAACGGGAACCCTACAAGGAATACAAAATTAAAAATTTTCTTTCTAATTTCTATGCCAGTAATTTAGATGATTTATTTGTATATTTTGACTATTATGATGTTGTGGTGTCTGCTTCAAATTCCTCCTTATCGAGCCAGTATTATTATCAGACCTATTATAAGGATAAAACTACTCTTGATGATTTTGAGGCATGCATCTCCCTGGATCGTTATTACAGACCCACCTTGATTACTTTGGGCATATATAATAATATGCCCCTACTGGCGGTTGCAATGAAGCAGAATGTCAGCTTCAGAGCGAATAAAAATCTGGATGTAACCGTTGTGATGGTAATGGAACCCCAGATTTTGCAAGAACTGTTACAAGGCTCCGTTTTTCACCGCAGCGGAGAGGTTTTGATCTTTGATAATGAAAATCAAATGCTTGCCACTTCGGGACAGATGGATTCCAACATCAATCTAATGGGCTTTGACGGTATCGATACCAGCTATAATGATACCTTCGGACAAGAGGAATATGTTATATATATCCGTGAATCGAAGGTGATTAATGCCTATTATGTCTCCGCGGTTCCCATAGGATATTTCTGGTACCGGTTGAACCAGCTGCGGCTGATCGGGATAACAGGCTTGGCGGCTTGCATTTTAATCAGCGGCTTCATAACCACCTATCTTTCTAAAAAGAATTACAGTCCCATCGATTCTGTATTGACCACCATTCGTCATAGGAGCAATCTGTCCTATAACCGTAAATTGGATAATGAATTTGATTTTATAGAAGAAGTAATTGAGAAAACCTTTGATAATAATGCACGATTAAAAGGACAATTACTGTTAGAACCGAATACCTCCAGGGATAAATTCTTAATTCTGGCGCTCTTAGGAACCATACGGGAGGAACCGTACGAGGATGATATCTTTAAAAAACATGATATCATGCTGCTTTCCGATGCTTTTATTGTTGCATTGCTTCAAATTGAGCAGATTAATCCTAAGGTCATAGAAAATACAGGTAATCCGGATGAAAAGGGAATGCTTTCTTTTTTGTTGAAAAATGTACTGCAGGAGCTCTGCTCCGTAGATCATCAGGGCTTTGTAGTCAAATTGGAAGACCGGATGTATGCACTTGTTATTAACTTCAATAATAAAGAAACGGTTCCATATGTTGATGCGGCTAAGATGATCTGTCAGAAGGGCAGCCAGTTTTTGGATACAAGGTTAGGAATTCAAAGCACGATAACCATTAGTAATGCAAGTGCAGGCTTAAAGGAAATCCATACAGCATACCTGGAAGCCTTACGTGCCTTGGAATACCGCTATTCCTACGGAAAGGGAAGTCTTATCACCTATGATGACATCAGTCAAAAGCCTTTTCACTATAAACCGGTATCTGAATCAAAATCCGCCCAGTACCTGATGCAATATGTAAAGGAAGAAAGTCTGGTAAAGAATGCAAGGTCTGTAATACAGGACATTCTTAGGGAACAATCCATATCCGGTGATTCCTCTCTTGAGACACTGTCCTTCTTTAAAATGGATATCGTCAATTTGATTAACAGAATCATATTCGATATCGGAGCAGGTCAGGTGTTTAGCACGGGTAAGACAAAGCAGCTGTTGATCCATGAAACCTTTGATGAATTTTTAGAGCAGCTGGAGAGTATCATTAAGGATTTATGCAGCTTTGAAGAGCTGAGGAAACTAAACAACAATGTATGCAATAAAGCGGACCAATATATAAAGGAAAATTATATGGACCTGGGGCTGAATGTTAACCGGCTGGGAAATCACCTGGAGATATCTCCCTCCTATCTCTCCAAGCTTTTTAAGGAGCAGTACGGAATTAGTATTTTGGATTATTTATATAAAATCAGAATCGAAAAAGCGAAGCAGCTGTTAAAAGAGTCGTCTTATACAATTGAATCCATCGCGACAAAGGTAGGATTTTTAAACAGCAGTGCCTTTATCAAAGCATTTAAGAATAACGAAGGAATTACACCCGGTGCTTACCGGAATCTAACAAGCAATTCCATATAGTACAACGAATATAAATTTACCATTACAGTTTTTTATTATTCGTTGTACCAGGGAGTAAAATATTGGTTCAAAAGGTTAAAGGAAACCAACTTGAAAAAAAGATGGGAGATAATAATGGATTTAAAAAAGCTATTACAAAAAATAGATAAAAACGGTCAAAAATATCAAGGAAAGGTTCCCACCGGCGACATGAACGGAGCGGGAGAATATA
>JAFADH010000084.1 GCA_023424995.1 Bacillota bacterium
GTAACTATTCAATAGCTTTAAAAAAGTATAAAGGACATGCTTCGGCAAAATTTCGAGCCAATCGGTCTTGGCATTAACATGTATCGTTTAGTTGTTATGCTTACTAATATACTTGGTTTTTTATGAATATGCAACCCTGAATTTTATAAATATGCATTTGTAATGATGATATATTCATGTAGATATTATATGCACTAATGACTTTGTTAACGTATGGGGTTATGATATAGCTGAGATATCTCTGATGTAATACATGCATAACTGTATGTATCATCAAAACTATAGCGTATGTACAAAGTCAGGAAGCCTGTACATACGCTACGGATCAGGTATGAATATACCATAAATAGATAGTGAAATATATCATAAATATGATACGGTTTATAAATTATAAAGCTTTGTATATTTCTCCTTCAGATAATTCACATAATAATCTGCTTTGAAATCCTCACCGCATACGTATTGAAGAATCTCATTTGTGTTCTTGGTCGCACCGTACTTATGGATATTGTCCCTTAGGAATTCCCGGATCGAGGATAGATTGCCCTGCTTCAGATAATCCTGAATCGGCATTTTCTCCTTCATATAGGCAAAGATCTGGGAAGCAACTGCAGTACCGATGGCATAGGAGGGGAAATAACCGAACTCGCCCCAGGACCAGTGTACATCCTGAAGGACCCCTTCCGTATCGGTAGTTGGTGTGATACCCATATATTCCTGGTATTTTTTATTCCAGACAGAAGGCAGCTCCTCCACGGTTACATCCCCGGCAAAGATCATCTTCTCAATCTCATAACGGATGATGATGTGAATGCAATAGGACAGTTCGTCTGCTTCGGTGCGGATCAGATTAGGTGCCGCCTTGTTAATTCCCTTAATAAAATGCTCTAATGTAATGTCCTTCAGATTGTCCGGATAGGCAGCAACCAGCTTGTCATAGATGGGCTCCCAGAATTCTATACTTCTGCCCAGTATATTCTCATAAAAACGGGACTGGGACTCATGCATCCCCATGGAAGCACCGGTACCTACCAGGGTCTGGGTGATATCATCATCAATATCCATCTCATACAGGGCGTGTCCGCTCTCATGTATAATGGAGAACATGCCGCTTTCCAGATTGTCCTCCATATACCTGTCCGTGATACGGACATCGTGGTTATGCAGGTTTAAGGTAAACGGATGGGCGCTCTCTGCAATAACGCCCCGGCTGAAGTCAAATCCTACATAGCCTGCCAGGTATTTGCAGAATTCCCGCTGCTTGTCAATATCATATTTTAAATAGTTATAGCTCTTATCAATCGTTTCTGCTTTCTTTGAAACTTCCTGCAGCAGAGGGATTATGTCCTGCTTCACCTTCTCGAAGAAGGTATCCAGCTGGGGCATCAGGAAGCATTCATCAAAATCACCCAGTAATACTTCATAAGGCTTCTTATTGCCCTTTGCCCGGTAGCCGGCGAATTTCCTCTTGTATTCAACAACCTTTTGAAGATATGGAGCAAAGTCTTCATACCGGTTGTCCTTCTTAGCCTTAGCCCACTTGCGGCTGGATACGGAGGTCAGCTCGTTAAAGGCACGGTATTCCTCCGGCGGAATATTCTCCAATTGCTCATAAGTCTTGGCAAGCTCTTTGACGATGGCTTTTTCATTAACCGTAAGCTCCTCCTGTTCCTTATCCTCCTGAAGCTTTTTTAACAGCTTGCGTACATCATCATTAATCGTTGCTTTCATGTATTCATCGGATAGAATACCGATCACCTTGGAGGTGTATTCCGCTGCCTCGAAAGGGGCCATGGTCTGGTCATCCCATTCGAATAAATTCCTGGCAGTCTGCAATGCCATGGATTTATCTAAATACGGCTGAAGCTTTTCAAACGTCTTGCTCATATGATTTTCCTTTCTTCTTATTATGACCTGACCAATAAAATCGGATCATCTAATAACTATTAGTATAACAATTTTCTATATACATAGCAATCCAGTATGTACCAAATTAAGAAAATTTTTAAGCAATAATAAGTATCTGCAGGGCGTTGTAACGGATAGTGTGCAATTCTACCGGATTTAATGAGGAACGAAAGGTTATAATTTTTTACATTTCCATTGAATAGTAAATATAAATTCGTTACAATAATAATGTACCAGATTGTACCATGTATTGTGAGTGAAATCACAGAATTTATATACCGGACAGTTGTACAATGAGTGGAGGGTTACATAGGATAACAACCGCATATTTTCCATATGTGTGTAAATAATAAAAATGATGTGTGCCAAAAATTATTGGAGCAAGGCAGAAAGGATGGATAAAACCATGAAGAATTTGGTGATTGAAAAAGTAATCGGAAGAGAGATACTGGACTCCAGAGGCAATCCGACAGTAGAAGCAGAGGTGATACTGGCCGATGGAAGTATTGGGAGAGCAGCAGTACCTTCCGGTGCGTCTACCGGAGCTTTTGAAGCAGTGGAATTGAGAGACGGAGATAAGGGAAGATATCTCGGGAACGGTGTGAAGAAGGCAGTCGAGAATGTGAATACATTGATCGCTTATGAGATTAAAGGAATGGAGGCAACAGAACAGACCGAGATCGATGCCAAGCTGCTTGCCCTTGACGGGACGGATAATAAGGCTAAATTAGGTGCCAATGCGATCCTCAGCGTATCCCTGGCAGTAGCGAAGGCGGCAGCAGCTTCCTTGAAGCTGCCCTTATACCGCTATCTTGGGGGAGTGAATGCCAAGACCCTTCCCGTGCCCATGATGAATATCATTAACGGCGGCAAGCACGCAGACTCAAGCCTTAACATCCAGGAATTCATGATCATGCCGGTAGGAGCAGAGAGCTTTTCGGAAGCCCTGGAGCATAGTGCTACCGTATTCCATACCTTGAAGAAATTATTAAAGAATGACGGATATGTAACTGCAGTAGGTGATGAAGGCGGCTTTGCACCCAAGTTCACAAGTGATACCCAGGCACTGGATTATATTGTGAAAGCAATTGATGCAGCAGGCTATAAGCCCGGTGAGGATTTCTACATCGCCATTGATGCTGCGGCTACCGAGATGTATGATGAAGCAAAGAAGGCAGGCAGAGAAGGTGATTACCTTTTCTGGAAGGCCGGTGAATATAAGACAGTAGAAGAGATGGTTGATTTCTGGGACGAGGTATGCAATAAGTATCCGGTAATCTCCCTGGAGGACGGACTGGCAGAAGAGGACTGGAAGGGCTGGAAGCTCTTAACCGAACGGATCGGTCACAAGGTCCAGTTAGTCGGTGATGACTTATTCGTAACCAATACCAGCCGTATCCAGAAGGGTATCAGTGAGAGTATCTCGAATTCCGTATTGATTAAATTCAATCAGATCGGCTCCCTGACCGAGACTCTGGATGCCATTGAGATGGCGAAGAATAACCGCTGGACGGCAGTAGTATCCCACCGCTCCGGTGAGACCGAGGATGTTACCCTGGCTGACATAGCAGTAGCAACTAATGCAGGACAGATCAAGACCGGTGCACCTTCCAGAACGGACCGTGTTGCAAAGTATAACCAGCTGCTCCGTATCGAGCAGGAGCTTGGAGCAGCAGCCAGGTATCCGGGTAAGGATGCATTTAAAGTAATAAAAGAATAATCCGGACCAAAATGCAAGGGGCTGACGCGAATCTGCGATAGCAGCTTGCACAATAAAAATAGTATTTATAGCATAAACAGGCGCCTTGAAAATGGTTTTTACAAACCAAGGCGTCTTTTTAGTGCACTATTTTTCGAGAATCCTATTATTGCAGCAGACAATGATTTTTATATCCATACAATCCTTGCCTCCCACTGATAAGGTCGGTCAGGGATTGACCATTGTTCATTGACTATTGTTCATTCGCGTGATATAATTCTCTCTGAACTGTATGAAAGGAGTGAAAATGAATTTATGAGAATATCCAAATTACCGGAGGAGAGAAAGCAGGAGATTTTGGAAACGGCGGCGAGGCTGTTCTTGAAAAATGGCTTTGCAGAAACTTCCATGCAGGATATCGCCAATGAAATCGGTGTGGTCAAGGGCTTGTGCTATCGGTATTTTTCCTCCAAACAGGTATTATTCGATGCCTGCCTGGAGCTGCTCACCGACTCGTTTATCAAAGAGGTGGGGGACATTCTGGCTGACCAGGGGCTCAAAGTAAAGGAAAGGTTTCAAAAAGCAATAAGAAGCTGGAAGAAGAATTACCATCATATTCAGGCTCCCCTGACCGAGAATCTGCGGTGTGAAGAAAACCTGCAGATGCACGACCTGGTAGCGCTCAAAGGGTACGGTTATCTGGCGGACAGGATGCGTGTATTTATACAGGACGGATGTGGGGCCGGTTTGTTCCGTGTAAAAAACCCGGAGGCGTGTGCCCGGTTTGCCGTTATGGGGATTTACGGGATGCGGCACATGGAGATTGACGAAACTGAATATTATGAGGAGCTTTTTGATTATCTGGGCAAACTCCTGGAGACGGATATCCGGGAGCTTTTGTCATAAGAAAGGTGGCGTAGCAGAATGGATTTTAAAGTGGAATTCGAGCAATTTAATAAAGAATATCCCATGAAGACTAAAAAGGCCGGCGGACTGATGTTTAACTACAGGCTGGGAGGTACGGGCGAAAAGACGCTTGTGCTGCTTGTGGGAGGTCTTGGGCTTTCTGATACCTTTTATAACCATTTTAAGGCATTTGCAGAGCGTTATACGGTATTGACTTTTGATTATCCTGCCGAAACTGATGATAACTCCGTGCTGGCAGACGGGATTGCCGTACTCTTAAAGGAATTGGGGCTGGGGAAGGTATTCCTGGTGGGACAGTCCTATGGCGGTCTGATTGCGCAGGTCATCGCAAAGAGGCATCCTGAGATTACGGCCGGACTGGTATTGTCCAACACAGGCTGTCTTGACTCCGCCATGGATGTGGCCGCAAAGCAGCCGATGACGGATATGATGAAAGGTCTGAAAAAGACTGTCCTTATGACCAGGATAGTGCCCATGTTCCTGCTGCGTGGTACTTTTCTCAAGCGGATGGAAAAGCATTTTACACAGTGCACTCCGGAGGAGAAGCAGTATCTGCTTGATTTATCAAGATATATGTTCGGCAGGCTGACAAACCGGCATGAGCGCCATATGTGCTCCCTGATGATCGATCTTGTCCATCAGACGGATATCATCGGACAGGATTTTGCCTATCTGGACGGAAGGGTTCTGCTTCTGCTTTCGGAGGATGACCATACTTTTGGTGAAGGCGTAAAAAATGCGCTGGTCTATATGATGCCTGCTCCCGTTGTACGCACGGATATCTCCGGCGGTCATCTGGCCTTGCTGTTGAAAATTGATGTTTATATCAGGACGGTCTGCAGCTTTTTGGACGGCTTAGAATGATACGGGGATCGAGGTTTAATTATGAATTATCCAAAGCTTCCTGTGCCGGACCTTTCATCAAGGGTTTTCAGGATCTTATTTTATAAAAAATAAGATAAAATGATTATAAGAGTAAATTACATTGTTTATACCGCGCTTTAAAGCTACAATATAATAAAAATATCAGAAGGGGTGTATGGAATGAAAAATAAATTACAGGTAAAGGCAAGGAAAGATTGGAGGGCAACTATAATTTAACCCTCCAATGAATTGGAGGAAAGGTTATGAATTTTAAATTCAGGAAATTTTTGTCCTATTATAAACCATATTCAGGTTTGTTTTTATCCGTTATGCTGTGCGCGTTTGCCGCAGCCGGAATTTCATTGGCAGTTCCGTTACTCACCAGGTACATAACAAAGACTTTGCTACAGAGCAATATGAATGATGCGATGAATCAAATTTTAAGGACCGGTGCCGTAATGGCAGGGCTGATTATCATACAAATGCTCTGCAGCTTTTATGTTGATTACAGGGGACATGCAATGGGCGCCATGATGGAACGGGATATGCGCAGTGAACTATTTGAACACTGCCAGAAGCTGCCCTTATCATTTTTCGACGGTCAAAAGACCGGGAAGCTGATGTCGAGAATTACTAATGATCTGCTTTCTCTGTCGGAATTATATCATCACGGTCCGGAAGACTATATCATATATTCCTTGAAGTTTGCGGGTGCATTTGCTATCCTGCTGGGCATCAATATTAAATTAACCCTGGCGGTTTTCGCATTTTTACCGTTTATGGCAGTTTTCTCATTATATTTCAGCAACAGGATGCGCATTGCATTAAAAATAAACTGGGACAGGATCGGAGATATCAATGCCCAGGTTGAAGACAGCCTTTCAGGCATCCGGGTTATAAAGTCATTTGTAAATGAAGCTATTGAAATGAGAAAATTTGCCGATGAAAATAACCGGTTTCTTGAGAGCAGGAAAAGTATATATAAAAATGAGGCCTGCCTGTATAATGGCATGAATACTTTTATACAGATGATTACGGCTGCCGTGGTTGTTTTCGGCGGAATCAATATAATCAATACTTCCCTGGATCTGGCTGATCTAATAACATTTTTGCTGTATACCGGCAATCTTGTTGAACCCATACAGAAACTGAACCATGTTGCACGGCAGTTTCAGGAAGGGATTGCCTCCTTTGAGAGATTTATGGATATTCTGGAGACGGAGCCGGAAATGGAAGATTCACCGAATGCCATTGCCTTAGAGGAGGCTCGCGGGAATATCCGGTTTATCAATGTGGCGTTCAAATATCATGAAAACTATGATTATGTGCTCAAAAACCTGTCCCTGGATATAAGCTCCGGAGATTACATTGCGTTCGTAGGGGCTTCGGGTGTGGGCAAAACGACCCTGTGCTCCCTGATCCCCCGCTTTTATGGAGTCTGTGAGGGAGAGGTGCTGTTTGACGGCGTCAATATTGAGGATATCAAGCTGAATTCTCTGCGAAGGAATGTAGGTGTGGTACACCAGGAGGTTTATCTGTTTGCCGGAACAGTGCTGGATAATATCCGCTATGGAAAACCCGGTGCAGGCAGGGAGGAAATAATAGAAGCGGCAAAGAAAGCCAATGCCCACGAATTTATCATGAAATTGCCCCACGGATATAATACGGATATCGGTCAGCGCGGTGTTAAATTATCCGGAGGACAAAAACAGAGGCTCAGTATCGCAAGGGTTTTCTTAAAAAATCCGCCGGTTATAATTTTTGATGAAGCAACAAGCGCATTGGATAATGAAAGTGAGAAGGTCATTCAGGATTCGTTAGAACGCCTGGCCCAAAACCGCACGACCTTAGTCATAGCCCACCGCTTATCGACGATTTTAAATGCGAAAAGAATTGTCGTACTGACGGATCAGGGCATTGTTGAACAGGGTACTCATGAAGAATTAATTGCATTGAAGGGCGTCTATGCACATTTATATGATCTGCAATCAAAAATTTAGTAATTTACCGGAAGAGCGGGCAACTGATCATACCAAAGCTCTATAAAAAACCACTGACCGCACAGTAAAGCATGGAAAGAAACTTTGAAGCTGACCGAATGGATAATGTCTGACTTAAATAATAATTCTATCAAGGGATAAACAAAAAATAGCTTATGGAACAGATATGGGTTTGAAGCTATGGAATTAAAAGGATCTGCCGTATAATAAACTTTTCGAAAATATATTGTACAGAAAAGGCGTTTTGATTGGTCTGTAAAAAACCATTATCAAGACGCCTTTTATGCCATAAATACTATTTTATTGTTCAAGCTGGCTTCGAAGATGAATTTAGCGGCAGACCATTTTAATAAGATGTCTGTAAATTTATTGTCTGATCATACCTAACTTGACGATGGCTTTTTGGATGAAGGGATGATTCATGTACAGCTTCCAGATATCCCCGTATAAAGCATTGTCGATCATCAGGAGCGTTTTTCCTTTATCGATACCGAGATAGGTAGT
>JAFADH010000111.1 GCA_023424995.1 Bacillota bacterium
ATAACTATAGTATAACACAAAAATTGATAAAAGGTAGTATTAATTAAAAATTTAAAATTTTGTTAATATTTTTAGTGATTACTTAAAAGTTATGATATATTTATATTAATATATGAGACATGAGACACATGAGACACATGAGACACATGAGACACATGAGGCACATGAGACACATGGGACACATGGGACACATGGGACACATAAGACACATGGGACATATGGGATGTATAAGATACATGAGACATATGGGATATATGAGATATATGAGATACATACATTTGACGAAGTGAACAAAAATAAAATAACGTTATATGACAGTGGAGATGAGATCTGCGTCAATTGGCAGGGAACATTTCCGCTGTTGATATGGTCATGGGCAGGTTGTAAAAAAACCTGTCTTTATTTTATAAAAGCCTTAATTTCAGGCACTTTTAAAGAAAATGATCTATATTTTAAGTTCTTTCACAGCCTATGGGCGGTGCGAATAAGTCTTGTGACATATACTCTGCATTCATAGGCTTTTTTACCCCGCTTACTTAATTTTTGATTAGCGTATAAGAACCCTAAGGGCTGCATGGATCAATAGGCCAGTGTTTCGGCATATGTCTGCAGTTTTCTTGAGATTCTGATTTTCTGATATAAAGAGGCATAAGCGATCTCATTCAATCCTTCAATATAATTTAGAGGAAAATTCTTTTTTAATCCATGATTTCTAAGCAGCAGAGCCGCTTTATTATAAGCGGTCGCTGCCTCTTCTTCCGATTGGTATCTGCCAACCAGATAATTCCCGTTAATATGAATCTTAGCCAGATACCACGGCATTCCGTTATGCAGGATCCTGGTCACGCCATGGTAGCGGTTCACAACCTCAATATTGCTGTAGCTGTAGTCGTGCACATCCCCGTTGGAAAACAGATAGTCCCTTCCCGGCACTGCATAGTTCTTAATGCCGTAGCGTGAAAGGATATTGACCTGCATCCCGTATTCCGACACAAAAAGGTGTCCGCCTCGCCGCATAATCTTATGATTTGCATAATAAAAAAGATCATCAGCATCGAATCTTAAGCTCGTTTCCCTGTCAAGATAATAAAGAAAGTATCTTTTCTTAATATATATAGGGTTCTTTACATATATTTTATTATCACGGTAATTAATGAGGACAACCCATTTCTCAAAAGAAAGAATACAACGGGATGGGTAACGGTCGATAGTGTGGCCGCAAGAGTTATCAAGCACTCTGCCGGCCAGACGATAAGCCTGATTGGCCAAAGCCTCGGTCTGGTAACTCCCGAGACTGATATGCTTACCCAGGTATGTAACCGAGGCACGGTAATAGGTATCGCCATTCTTCATGGCTGCTGAATATACACCCGGTAATATGAGATATCACCTCCGTTAATAATGTAGTGACTTAAGAAATGTTATAAGTTGCAGAGCAGGAACTCAACTGCTGCGCCTCTTCGCTCCCGCTGCATCTTTCCATAAGAGCCATGAGATTTATCCGGCAAGCTTATTAAACCCTGCTTACATAGACTGATCTGCAGTTTTGCGGATATAAGATCATGAACAAAATTCATGTTTATGATCTTGTTGCTCCAATCGATATTCATAGGCAAGCTAATGGTTCCTCAGTTCGCTTTCATCATTATAGCATGAACAAAAGGCTTGTTCATGCTCTCCAGCTCCGATCGCATGATTTAAGCAAGCTTGATCCTGCCCACTACGCTTTTATTAGATCATGAATGAAAGGCATATTCATGATCTTGTTGCTCTGATCTCATAATTCAAGCAAGCTTGATCCTGCCCACTATGCTTTTATTAGATCATGAATACAAGGCATATTCGTGATCTTGTTGCTCCGATCGCATGATTCAAGCAAGCTTGATCCTGCTCACTACGCTTTCATTATAACATAAAATAACGGATAAAGTATTCAAAGCCTGCTGTTTTTCGTTCACTCTGTTCTCGTCCTTACAGGACGGAGGATTTTATCAAATGCGTTGATATGTAACCACAGGCAGCATTATGCTCTGCCTTGCTTGGATTAATCCATTAACCCTGGATATTATAGCATACCAAAAAGCATGATTTCACAGAAAAATCTCACCGACAAAGATTAACAGATTATTACATGGTTTTTATATATAATAGCCAGTTTTCAAGCTGAAAATCATACTAAAGCAGTAGAATATGTATAAAGAATAGAATCAGCATGAAAAATATTTAATAAATAGTTAATAAATTGTTAAAAATCACCTGTGCATATTGCACATAGTACATAATTACTAATATAACAAAATTGTTAATAATTACATCAAATACCATAAGGTGGAAAAAACTATCATACCAAATAACGAAAATGAACTTAGCTTATTGACACAAAAATGCCATTTATCTATAATCCTTGTTAGTGTGGCTAATTCACCAAATATTGGTAATTAAAAACATTTATGATGCACTTAAAATTTAAGAAAAGAGGAAAGAATATGCAACTTATATATTCGTTTCTTCAAAAGAGAAAAATGCATGAATCTCATCATGGAATCATCATGGTAGTGATTGCATATGCCATATCCGCATTATTGTTGGTTCTTGGATCAGACATATTTTATAATATTAGATCAACAGCAGATACAAATGCAGATACTCTGGAAGAAACAAAGGAAATAGCTCTACAGGATACATCGGATTACCCGGACCCAATTCCATTCAGGAACATAAATACGGCATTAATAAATCCATATAAGCTCGATGAGGAGTTTTTATTACCCGGTTTAGAGGAGCAGTCAAATAGCTCGGATACTGTCTGGCTTTTGGGCAGTGCCATGGACAGAAATACCTATGATGTAGTGATGAAGCAGGTGAATGATTATTACAGTCAGATCACCGCCGAAGAACCGAAGGCCGACAAAGCAGACAGTGCCGGGCAAGCCTCCGGGAAAGAAAAGAATAATGAAAAGGACACTATAGAAAGCTTCTCGGTAGAAGTGGCTTCCAGCGATACCAAGATTAATGTTGCTTCGGAAGAGGTAACGATGCTGGAGAGAATAGTGGAAGCGGAAGCAGGCGGGGAAGATATGGTTGGCAAGATACTTGTTGCCAATGTCATATTCAACCGGATTGCAAGTAAGCAGTTCCCGGACTCAGTTGAGAAGGTCATTTTCCAAAGATCCGATGATGACTATCAGTTCTCACCGGTGGGAAGCGGAAGATATTGGAAGGTCAAAATATCCAAAGAGACAAAGGAAGCAGTGAAACGTGCCATGGAGGGGGAGGATTATTCCAAGGGTGCATTATATTTCATAGCCAAGAAGTATAGTAAATCCTCCAATATAAATTGGTTTGAGAACAATTTAACCAGATTATTCAAGCACGGAGGCCATGAATTTTACAAATAGGACTATTGTATCCCCGGAGTAAGCATGATATAATCAATAAAACTTGCCCATGGTAGTACAGCAGAGTGTTAGTCCGGCAAAATGTACGTATCAAAAACCTCCGCTGATAAGAATAAGACAGTACAATGACCGTCGGTTTAAGAATGCATAATTATGGGCAGTGATTATAAGAAAAGGGGATTAAATGCGATGGATCTGATGTATAGAAGCACAAGAGACTCGGCAAAAAGAGTGACTGCTTCCCAAGCAGTACTTCAGGGCTTATCTTCCGATGGAGGGTTATTTGTTCCGGAGACGCTGCCTGTTCTGACAAAATCTATTGAAGAGTTATCCGGATTAAATTACCGTGAACTTGCATACGAAGTTATGAAGCTTTTTCTGACCGATTATACGGAGGAAGAGCTGAAAGACTGTATTAATAAGGCCTATGATTACAAATTTGATACACCTGAGATCGCTCCGCTAAAAAAAATAGGGCAGGCATATTACCTGGAATTATTCCATGGGTCAACCATTGCATTTAAAGACATGGCATTATCCATACTTCCCCATCTGCTTACCTCGGCGGCAAAGAAGAACAAGGTCAGCGAAGAAATCGTAATACTTACCGCTACCTCAGGAGATACCGGTAAGGCGGCACTGGCCGGCTTTGCGGACGTAGGGGGAACCCGGATTATCGTATTCTACCCGAAGGACGGCGTCAGCAGCGTACAGGAAAAGCAGATGGTGACACAGCAGGGAGCGAATACCCATGTAATCGGAATCCATGGCAACTTTGATGATGCCCAGACCGGTGTAAAGCGGATATTTGGCAATACAGAGCTGGCAAGCCGTCTGAAAACAGCGGGATATCTGTTCTCCTCCGCCAATTCCATCAACATCGGAAGGCTGGTGCCTCAGATTGTATACTATGTTCATTCCTATGTGGATTTATATAAGAAGAAAGAGATAGCCCCGGGCGAGAAGATTAACTTTGTTGTCCCGACCGGTAACTTCGGCAACATTCTGGCGGCGTATTATGCCAAATGCATGGGAATCCCCATTCATAAGCTGATCTGTGCCTCCAACGAGAACAAGGTTCTGTTTGATTTCTTCCGGACAGGACGTTATGACCGGAACAG
>JAFADH010000038.1 GCA_023424995.1 Bacillota bacterium
CCGAAGGCTCCGGCTGGTATCCGGCAACAAACTATAGTATGCCGCCTGTGGGAAGCTGCAGCTTCGGAGTGCAGGGATATAAAACCATAGCATATGAGATATTCGATGAGTTTGGCAGGTCCTTGCCCGACTATATTGTGATTCCCGTATCAAGAGGCGATCTGCTCTGGGGGATATACGAGGGCTTTATGGAGTTACAGGAATTCGGGTACATCCATAATATACCGAAACTGATATGCGTGGAACCTTTCGAAAGGGTATCAAAAGTGCTGGCGGGCGAGGACTACAGGAAAAACTTCCCCGGGGACTATTCTCTGACCGGGTCCATAGGGGGAACCACCGTAACTTACCAGGCATATGCGGCAGTGAAAGGCTCGGGAGGATTTGCCGTTGCCGTTCCTCAGGGCAAGGTAGTTAAAGATATCAGACAAATGGCCCGTTTGGGCCTCTATCTGGAAGCGTCTTCCTCTGTGGTCTGCAGTGCGTTGTTAGAGACAGCCGGGAAACGAATACCCCATAAGCACTCTGCATTCCTTTTGATTGCAACTTCAGGCGGATTTAAAAATGATCCGGAAATACTATGCTAGCACGATACTAAATTGACTTATAAAATATCCCTCCGGCAAATGCCGGAGGGATATTTGCTGCCATATATTATTGTGCTTTTTGATAATCCGGTAATTTTGTGCTGTGATCATCCTGATACGCCTGTAATCTCTCATCTCTGATTTCCTGATAACCGGCATCCAGATATCTCTTACTTAAATCTGCATACAGAGCATCGAATTCCTCCGGTTTGCACATGGTCAGCTTATCGCGGTATTCCTTATATAATTCCGTTAATACACCGCTGTATTCTGACTCAGTTGAAATCGGAACGGAGAAAAGTACGTCCAAGCAGCCATAGCCTTCTTCATACAGTGCCTTTTGTCCGTAATACACATCGATTATATCCTGTGTGAAATCCTGAGGTAATCCCTGGGGAGCTGCCACTTTGATGATATCTTCAATCGTACCGGCTGTTTTCGCTTCGACGGTAACGCACCAGTAATCCTTGCTGTTGTTAAAGCCTTGTTTATATTCGCCTGAATATTCCGGTACGGATACGGGAAGCCCGGTTGTAGAATCAAGATTGTAATTCTCGCCTTCCACACCCCACTGCATGGTGAAGAGTACCTCCTCCTGGGTCATCCATTCCATATACATCCATGCCGCTTTCAGCTCATCTGCTGTAGCAGTGTAGGAGAAGCCTACGATCATACCAAAGGGATTATTCGTACGGTATGCGGGAACCGTACCTCCTTCTTCATCAACAATACCCACGGGAGCAACTGCCAATTCCGCATTCGGGTTCTGTGCATAGAAGGAGTTCAGCCAATCCATGTTTGCCGAGATATAGCCTGCGAACTGATATGTTTCACCGTTAATGAACGCTGCCTTATCAGTTTCAGCATCGGTAATGTAGTACTCAGGATTTGTAAATCCCAGATTATAATCTTCATTCACTCTCTTAAGAAGCTTCCTGTTAGCCTCCGTACCAAGAGCGGGGATATTTACATCGCCGTCCTGAGCCCAAAGCGCTTCATCCAGAGGGAAGGTTCTGAAATGATAATTCTGATCGGAACCTACGCCGGTAACCATGGAACCGCCTGCGGGATTCTTAGATAATCCTGCTTCTTTGATCTTGGTCATGGCATCCACAAATTCCGCACGGGTAAGGGGAACATGGTCATAACCCACCTGCTTTAACCAATCCATGCGGACAAAGTTCTGCCAGGTATAATTGGTATTAAAATACGGTCTTTCCGCAAGAACAAAATATGTCTCGCCATTCATAACGGAATATAAAAGCTGTCCCAGCTCTTCCATTCTATTATAGTAGGTAGGAGCCACCTTTGCAAAATCCTCCATATTGAAGGTCGTCAGATATCCCTCATCCGCCCACTGGGATACCTTAGGATAGTCATACTCCATTAAAATCGTAGGAAGATCTCCTGAGGATGCCAGCAGAGCATAATCTGTCATAACATCCGTACGGGTAATGGGCACATACTCAACTTCAACATTATATTTGTCGCCAAAGTTCTCCTGAACCCACTTAGTCCAATAATTGTCATTGACAGTGGGTACGCCTTCCACACCTCTGTCATAAACCGGTATTCTTAAAGAAACCTTGTTTTCAAAAGCTTTCCAGCCTTCCACTCCTGTTACTTCAGAGTTGTCGCCGCTGTCATCGGGATCGGTATTATCATTGCCTGGAGCACTTGTCGGTGCGTTTGTCGGTTTATCAGCATTTCCCCCATCATCTTTATTACCGCAGGCCGCCAGCGAGCTAATGATCATAACGGTGGCAAGTAAAAAGACAACAATCTTGTTAAATTTTTTCACATCAATTCCTCCTTTTTAATTTGAATGTAAAATATATATAAACCTGCTGAACCGGTCAAAGAGCCGGACACAGAATTTATATCAGAGCGTACAGCTTATCCTTTTATTGCACCGACCATTACCCCTTTTACAAAATACTTCTGTAAGAAAGGATAGATGCAGATAATTGGTATGGTAACAAACATAATTGCAGCCGCCTGCAATACCTCGGGTGTACTGATTACCTCCGCCGCCTCCGACAAGGTCGTGGTCTGGGCTTCGGTTGCAGAAGATACCATCTGGTAAAGCTTATATTGGATCATCTTTAAACTGTCTGTCTTTATATAGAACTTATTATCCGCATAGGAATTCCAGCGGCCTACGGCATAAAACAGGGACAAGGTAGCTAAAATCGGCTTTGACAGCGGCAATACCACCCTTCCAAGAATCTGAAAATTCGTAGCACCGTCCAAAAATGCCGATTCTTCCAGGCTGTCCGGTATGTTCGACTGGAAATAAGTCTTCATGATCAGCATATTATAAGGGGAATATATCAGGGGCAAAATCAAAACCCACATTTTATTCAACAGATCCAAATCCTTTAAGAGCAGGTAGGACGGAATCAGACCTGCACTGAAGTACATGGGAAACATCAATAAAAACGTAAATAAATTCCTTCCCTTCAGTCTCTTCTTGGACAGCGGATAAGCCGCACAGGTGCACACCAGCATGCCCAGCAAAGTAAAAATAAATGTTACCACGACGCTGTATCCCATGGAATATACCATGGAACCGTCCTTTATAATCGAAGTATATGCATCAAAAGTAATTCCTTTGGGCCATAGGTATACCTGCTTTGCCATTACAAAATTATTATTGGATATGGACTTTGCTGCCAGGTGCATAAACGGAAAGATACAGGTGGCACACAGGATAATCAATATGAGTATCATAATCCCGTCACTGAGCCTTAATTTCATAATAGCTCTGCTGTTATCGGATGCTCCTTCATCTCCAAGCGTTGATTTTTCTTTATTCTTAGCCATCTTTCTGTCCTCCTAAATTAAACCGTCTTCACCAAGCTTCTTGGCCACTCTGTCCGCTAACAGCACCAGTATAAGACCTACCATGGACTGGAAAAGTCCTACCGCAGTCGACTGGCTGAATTTTCCCCCGCCGAGGCCTTTTTCATAGATATAAATAGCCAGCTGGTATTGGAAGCTTCTGACCTGTGTATTGCCGAATACATCCAGACGTTCAAAATTACTTCCCATAATACGCCCCAGATTCATGATAAGCAGCGTAACAACAGTTCCTTTAATACCGGGAAGCGTAATATGCCACATCCTCTTCCATCTGCCGGCACCGTCGATCATGGCCGCTTCATACAGCTCGCTGCTGACACCGGTAATAGCCGCCAGATATATAATGGAACCCCATCCCATTCCGTACCAGACACCGATCAGCAGATAAGTCACCGCCCAGTGCCACCGCTCCGTAAGGAAAGGAATCCCCTGGCTGATCAAGCCGGTATTCGTCAATACTATATTGACCAAGCCCGTACTTGGCCGGAATAATGTATAGGCAACGCTTCCTATGATAACCCAGGACAGGAAATGCGGCAGGTATAATATGGTTTGCGTTACCTTCTTAAATCTTCGAAATCTTAATTCATTTAAAATCAAAGCCAGAATGATAGGCACAGGGAAGCTGACTAATAAGTCCAGAAGATTAAATACGATAGAGTTACGGAGCGCACGTATGAAATCCGCATCTCTGAAAATTTTGATAAAGGTTTCGAATCCGACCCATTCACTGCCGTCATAGCCTCTCGCCGGCTTGTAATCCATAAAGACCATCCGCAGTCCCGGATAGGACGCGTAATTAAAAATAATAACAGCCAGTAACGGAAACAGCAGCAGAAGATATAATTGCCAGTCCCTCTTAACAGCATTCTTAAGAGAGACCTTGTGCTTATCTTTCGGCCTGGCAGATTTGATCTTTCCCATGACATTAACCTCCTATGTATTATGTCAACATTTTTTCTAGTCAATTTATATACTTTTTTCCTGTTTGATGATTACATTATTATATATTTTGATGGTAATTTCTATTCAATACTTTTTTAAAACTATGCAAAAACGACTAATTATAATAATATCCTCCTTATGGCCTATTCATGATTTATTCATTTTCTTATAATGACTGTAAGAAATCTAAGAGATTTTGTACAGAAAGCGTTCCTTCTTTCCTATTTTCCGGTCCGAACAGAAGCTTAAAAATATTAATAAATGACTGATATTTAACAGAATCCCTTAGAAGAGTCATATGTAATATGAAAAACATTGTCAAAAAAATAGAAATCCCATAGAAGCGCGCTCCATACCGGGCATAATAAACCGGCATTTGGAGTGCATTTCTATGGGATTTCTATTTTTACCATTTAAAACAATCTATTCAACAAAGCTTTCAACCCTGGTCTCCAGCCGTACCTTAATCCCTTTCCCGATCCGGTAGGCAATTGCCGGTATGGAGGCATTGGGATACAGCAGGTTCGTATTGGGATCCGCTTCGATGATCCTGCCTTCGGCGCCGGGGCCGTCCCCTGTTACAATACAGCCCTGACGATTATGTTTAACCTCGGCATTCACACCCTCTGCTGACTGTACATAGCCTTCCGTAAACTTTTGCACCGAGAAGCCGCAATCATATGCCGTGCAGTCATAATCGCTCTCAATCTCATGAATTCTCAGATGTCCGTATTCCTGAGGAATGATCTGTGTTGTAACCCTGATCCCCGTAAAGGGCGACCATGAGCTGATTACCCGGTCTTCTTTCACTTCATGGGAATCGCTGCGTTTACGGACGAATACATAATCCTCTCCGTCGATGACAAAGGCCAGCATGGAATCCGGGGCATTCTCATGAAGTACTCTCTGGCTTCTGGCTACGGAGAGTCCAAATCTGGTAGAATACGCAAACTTCGAATATTTTTCATAGATATGACCGTGACCGAACTTTTCGCTCACGCCGGCGGCATAAGCAATTACATCCTTGCCGTGGCGATGGATCAGCATATCCGCCTGCTTTAACGGCTTCACCCGGTCAAGTACGGGCAGCTGCTCTGCCGGAGCTGCCCAGAAGGGATGGGAATCCGGCAATGCCAGGCATAATAATGTCTTCATGCCCCAATAAGGTGATCCCGGGGCATTATATCGCTCTGCCATAAGGAGATTGGGATAGGCATATCCTATGGTAAGCACTCCGTCCCGGTCAAATATGGTCTGATTGCCCCACCATTCCAAATGCCTGGACAGAATACCTTTAACAATTCCAAGCGGTATGCCGCTCAGCCCTGCTGCCGCATAAGCGGACCAGAAGGCCGCCTGCCCGAAGCGGTAGGAGAGACTCCTTCCAAAGGGAAGCGCGCTCCCTTCTTCATCAAACCAATAGATAAACTCTCCTGCAAAAAGCTCCGCACGTTCCCTGAAGCGTCTGCTGCGTTCCGGGTCTTCCTTCTCAAGGGCAATGCTGTACAGAAGCCCATAGTAATGCAAGGCAAAGGATACATAATAGTCCTTCTGGCAGGAATTGCCGTCGCGGTACCAGCCCTCGCCTATATAATAGCTCTCTACCTTCCCAAGACCTGACAGCAGCTGTTCTTCACCGTAGGGCTGCCCTTGTTTCCTCAGCGCCACATTAACCAATATCATAAAGAACTGCCAATTGCAGTCCGGAATAGTATATTCGTTGATGCCATACAGCCACTTTGCCAGATTGCTCTTACCGGCATCACTTAACGGCTCCCATACCTTCTCCGGAGTGAACAGGATGCCGCAGGCAATGGCCGCCATCTCTACGAATCTCTGGTCATAGTGATGGAACCCGCCCCAATATTCCGGATGTGAGGGATCCGTGCCGTTCTCAAGACCTTTCCTGCAGATCGCTTCAAAGCCTTCCCCGCCGCCCATCCAGAAGGGTACCAGTGCCCATAAGGGCCGTGAAAACGCCTCCATCTCCTGAATGCTCCCGGGATATGTGGTACCGGTGTCCCCCAGATGCAGCCTCGCACAGCCTTCACTGTACAGCGGCTTTAGCGGATTAAGGACGGACAGCATCCAGTTCTGAAAGTCCTGCTTTGTTTCCAGCTTCATGATTTCCTCTCCTTATATGATATTTTTTATAGTTACCGGATTCCGGTAATGTCCTTAATGACCTCGCCTGCCAGTATCAATCCGGCCGCTGCCGGAACAAAGGAATTGCTGCCCGGAATCTGCCTTCGGACGGTGCATTTTCTTGTGGTGCCCGGAGGGCAGATACAGCCTGTCCTGCAGCTGACGGCCATATCCTCCGCAGGCTTTTTGGGAAGCTCCCTGGAGTAGACCACCTTCAGCTTCTTCACGCCGCGAAGCTTCAATTCCCTGCGCATTACCTTCGCCAGGGGGCACACCGAGGTTTTATAGATATCCGTCACTTCGAACTGTGTCGGGTCCACCTTGTTGCCTGCTCCCATGCAGCTTATGATCGGAATATCCTTCTCCTGAGCCCGCATTACCATCTCTATCTTGGCAGAAACCGTATCGATGGCATCCACGATATAATCATAATCCGAGAAATCAAACTGGTCCGCTGTCTCAGGGGAATAGAAGCACTGATGGGTGGTTACCGCGGCATTGGGATTGATCTCAAGAATCCGTTCCTTCATCACATCTACCTTATATTTGCCTACGGTCTTTCTGGTAGCGATAATCTGACGGTTGATATTCGTCAGGCATACCTTATCATCATCGATCAGGTCCAGACTGCCTACACCGCCTCTGGCTAATGCCTCTGCGGTATACCCTCCTACCCCTCCGATACCGAATACCGCTACTCTTGCATTCTGCAAGTGATTCATTCCGTCCTTGCCGAACATCAGCTGCGTTCTTGAAAACTGGTTTAACATACGAATAACCTTGCCTTTCTGATCATAAAGCCTGTATCAATTATGCTTTTTAATTCACACTGCGTCCATGCCTTTTGGGCATAAATCGTGAAGAACAGCCGCTTTTGCTATTCTTCCAATGGCCTGTATATTCTTTGCGGACCTATTCACACTATCCCTTTTGAATCATAATCATCCAAAAAATTATACTGTTTCTCTTTATCATGATATCCGATAATGGTGGTCAGATTCACATCATGGATGCTTCGGAATATATTCATGTCTATGCTTGAATTTGTCTGCCGGAATTTCTTAATTAATACCTTCATCTCCTGGCGCTTGGAACCGCCGCCGCCATTATCGCAGAGAGTGCAGTTCTCCGTAAGCCGGCAGGCACATTGGATGAACTGCAGGTCATTATACTGCTTCCAGGCCAGGATGTCCGCTTCCTTCACCAGGTACATGGGACGAATCAACTGCATCCCGGGATGATTGGTGCTGTGGAGCTTGGGCATCATGGTCTGGATCTGTCCGCCATACAGCATGCCCATAAGGATCGTCTCAATCACATCGTCAAAATGATGCCCCAGGGCAATCTTATTGCACCCCAGGGACTGTGCCCTTTTATACAGATAGCCCCTTCTCATTCGCGCACACAGATAGCAGGGGGACTGATCCACACCCGCTACGATATCATAGATCTGTGTATCAAAGACGGTAATGGGGATGTTAAGCAGTTTCGCATTATTGATGATGGTCTGACGGTTAATCTCATTATAGCCGGGATCCATCACCAGGAATTCCAGCTGAAAGGGTATCCTACCGTGCCTTTGCACCTCCTGCATAAGCTTTGCCAGCAGCATGGAGTCCTTGCCGCCGGAGATGCATACGGCGATCTTATCCCCTTCCCGGATCAGTTTATAATCATTTACGCCGTTAATGAATTTCTTCCACAAGGGCTTACGGTATTTGGTAATGATGCTTCGTTCAATCTGTTCATATCGTTCCATTCTGACTTACCACTTTCTATCTATATATATTTATCAATTCCTATACAGTCACTAATGTATTTCCAAATTCATCATTGACCCTCGCGCGCCATGCACAATGGCTGTATTATTCACTTGGAAGTTCACCGGTCTATTACAAGCCTCTCGCAGCACCTGCGGAAGGCTTCCAGAAAATAATCAAGCTCATCCTTTGTGGTCCGGTGGCTTAAGCTGACGCGCCAGGAGCACATGGCATTCTTCTTATCCTTTGTTACCGCATACACGGGCCGGGAAGGCGAACCGGGTACGGAGCAGGCGGATTTCACCGAGACACAGACGCCTTCCTCCCCGAGAGCCTCCTGGAACTGTCCGCCCTTCACTCCCTGCACGCTTAGATTCAGGATATGCGGGACGGAATAATCCGTACTGTTGATTCTGACCTTTTTATAGGCAAGAAGCTGCCGCTTCAGATATTCATTCATTTCTTTCACCTTAAGATACCGTTCTTCTGCCTCGGCCAGCGAAAGCTCCAGGGCTTTCCATACGGAAGCCGCCAGGGCCGGCGCAGGCGTCCCGCTCCGGTACGGCGTCGTACTGGTTCCTCCATGTATCTGAGGGGTCAGTACAACGGTATCACGCTTCAGAAGAACACCGCACCCGTTCAGTCCGAAGAATTTATGAGGTGCAAAGGTAACACAGTCCGCATACCGTAAGGATACCGGTACCTTCGTAATGGCCTGAGTCGCATCCGTATGAAGAAAGCAGCCGGGATAAGCTCTGATTATATCCGCAATCCTGTCCATGGGCTGCACGACTCCAAGCTCACTGTCGACGCTGCAGACGGATACCAGCACCGTATCTTCCCGCATCAGCTCCTTCAGATGCTCCAGATCCACCAGCCCATCCGGAGTGATGTCCACCAGATCAATCTCATAGCCCAGTGTCTGGAGATAGGACAAGGTTCCGCTGACGGAAGGATGCTCCAGACAGGTGGATATCATATGTTTTCCGTTATATTTATATGTCTGCACGATGCCCTTGATGGCCAGATTGTTGGCCTCACTTGCTCCGGAGGTGTAGATGATCTCCGACGGGGCGACCTGCAGCAGTCCCGCTATCTGCTCCGTAATACTCTTCAATCGTTCCCCGGCTTCCTTTCCCATGCGGTGGGAGGAATTCGGATTCGCAATATAACGGTTATTCTCATTAATAAAGCAGCTCATTACCTCTTCATCCACCGGGGTATTGGCTGCATAATCAAGATAAATCATGGAATACCTCACAATAACATAATTACCTGTGCCGCTTGTGTCCCTCTTATTCTCCGGGACCAATCACATTGATGACAATAGTAATATCATAATTCCTATCAATCTCCGTGTCAATGGAATTTGATTTCTATTTTATTATAAAACAAATTCATTTTAAAATAAAAAAAATCTCATCAGTACAAATGGATATACTGATGAGACAGCAATAAGCAGTCAGTTTTCACAAAATCATAATCAAAAAACAAACTTTACTAAAATTGAAATAAGCACAATAACTGCGCCTATGGCCGATATTACCCGATACATCCTTACTGATTCCGGGTCATTTTTTTCTTTCTGCATATACCTGACGCCTGATATCAGCAGTCCCGAACCCACAAACATAAAAATTATGAATAAAAGCCATTCCTTCATTTCATTTTCCTCCATTTTAATAATAAAGAAGAATTTATAATTACCGCGACAGAACCTACATTATGTACCAGGGCGCCGGAGACCGGATTTAATATGCCGGAGATCGCAAGCCCCACAGCCAGGAAATTAAGAACCATGGAAGCCGTAAGATTGGTTTTTATTGTCCGCATTGTCTTTTTCGCCAGCTGCAGCAGATGGGGTATTTCCTTAATGTCATCCCCCACCAGGACTATATCCGCTGCTTCTATCGCAATATCACTGCCGATGCCGCCCATTGCAATGCCTACATGGGCTGTTTTTAATGCGGGCGCATCGTTGATGCCATCTCCAACCATACATACGGGCTCACCCCGCTGCTGGCAGCTCTTGATCGCTTCCAGCTTGTTCTCCGGCAGGCAGTCCGCCTGTATGTCGCTGATACCGGCAATTCCGGCAATATACGCTGCCGCCTGGGAAGCATCCCCCGTCAGCAAAAGCGTATTCGTACCGGATGAATGGATCGCTTCGACGGTTTTTACCGCATCGGGCCGCAATGTATCGGATAAAGCAATCAAACCGGCCTCATGACCGTTCACCGCAATGAAGATCACCGTACTGCCCCTTGATTTTGCGTCCCCGGCAGCCCGGAGAAGCAGATCGGACAGCGGTATGTTCTGCTCTTTGAACAGGAGTTCATTCCCGGCATATATTTCCTGTCCGGTGCATTGGGCATACACGCCGCGGCCGGCAAGTAATCTGAAATTATCCGGCTGCGCCGGCAGGCTTCCGGTCTTATGTTTATAAAAGGCCACAACCGCCTTACCCAGCGGGTGTTCGGACCGCAGTTCAGCCATGGCGGCCAGCTCCAGGAGCTTCAGCTCCTCCAGCTCCGGATCGCAGCTTCGTACCAGGACCACGTCAGGTCTGCCATAGGTAAGAGTACCGGTTTTATCAAATGCAATGTGTTTTACTTTTGCAAGCCGCTCAAGAGCGTCGCCCTCCCGGACGAGGATACCGTATTTCGTGGCATTGCCGATGCCTGCGATGATCGCGGTAGGTGTTGCCAGTACTAAGGCACAGGGGCAGAATACAACCAAAACCGTGACAGAACGGATGATTTCATCGGTTATGAACCAGGTAGCCGCAGCAGCAAGCAAAGCAGCGACCACAATCCAGGTAGCCCAGCGGTCGGCAATCCCAACGATTTTGGCTTTTCCCGCATCCGCAGATTCCACAAGACGGATCATCCGCTGCAGAGAACTATCCTCACCTACTTTCCGGGCAGCCATATCGAACGTACCGAACTGATTGACCGTTCCGCTGTATACCTCATCCCCTTCGCTTTTATCTGCCGGAAGGGATTCTCCTGTCATTACAGATTGGTCAATGGAGGTCTGCCCCTTAATAATCGTGCCGTCCACAGCGATAATCTCTCCGGCGAGCACTCTGAGGATATCACCCTGTTTTACCTGCTCTGCCGGAATGACTGTCTCTTCATTATCCCGTATTAATCTGGCTGTGGCCGGAGTCAGGTGAACCAGCTTCTCGATCCCTGCACGCGCTTTGGCAACGGTCCGTTCTTCCAGATATGCTCCGAGTGCCATTATGAAAGCAATCTCACCGGCAGCAAAGATCTCCCCTATGATAACGGAGGCTATCAGGGCAATGGATACCAACACATCGGCTTTGATATCGAATTGCGTAATTAATCCAGCCAGTGCGCCCTTAACAATGGGGATACCGCATAAGAGAATGGCTATCCACGCCGCATCTGCCGGGAAATTACCGATATTGAAAAAACTGACGATCAATGCGGGCAGAGAAAGAATGAGATATAAAACAATTCTTTTCTCCTCATTCCTAAAGATATCAAGCATAATAAAAAGCTCCTTTCACATACTCATAGGGGTATATGTATATTATACCCCCGGGGGTATGTTGTGTCAATAAAAAAAGCAGTGGATTGTATGAATCAATCACTGCCTTTTCTGATTACATTATATCGTGAATATAAGTCATATTCATGATCTTGCTGCTCTGACCGGAATTCACAAGCAAGCTTGCAATTCCTCATTCCGCTTTTCATTATATCATATGCGCAAGCTCATATGACAGCGATGCTTCGCATCGAGGATGCGCACTCACTACGTTCGGCGCTGATATAATGTCTGTCGACATTATATCATGTCATTCTTGAAAAATGCTCGATTGCTTTGGCAAAATCA
>JAFADH010000258.1 GCA_023424995.1 Bacillota bacterium
GCGTGAGTCTATAGCTATCCACCACGTTTACCTCCTGGATTTATTTTGGGTTATTATATTACTAATGCCGGATATTGTCAATTCGAAAAACAGGGTATTACACCATCACAATGCAATACCCTGTCTAATTATGGTTAGATTTGTCCTCAGTCTTTCAGCGCTGCCTGAGCCGCAGCCAGTCTTGCGATCGGCACGCGGAACGGTGAGCAGGATACATAATTCAAGCCTATCTTATGGCAGAATTCAACGGTGGAAGGATCTCCGCCATGCTCGCCGCAGATACCAAGCTTGATGTCAGGTCTGGTTGCACGACCCTTTTCGGAAGCCATCTTCACCAACTGGCCTACACCTTCCTGGTCAAGTCTTGCAAACGGATCGGACTCATAGATTTTGGTCTTGTAATAAGCATCCAGGAACTTGCCGGCATCGTCACGGGAGAAACCGAAGGTCATCTGTGTCAGGTCGTTGGTACCGAAGGAAAAGAA
This sequence comes from Bacillota bacterium, assembly GCA_023424995.1. Taxonomy (GTDB): domain Bacteria; phylum Bacillota; class Clostridia; order Lachnospirales; family Lachnospiraceae; genus Mobilitalea. Next base: position 486 of record JAFADH010000258.1, read on the forward strand.
TTCAGCTTCTTCAGCGATCTCATCAGCAAGTAATGCTGCACGGGGAATCTCAATCATGGTACCTACATGGTACTTGATGTCGGAGCCTAATTCCTTCTTCACAGCTTCTGCTGTCTCAACAACAACATCCTTAACGAACTTTAATTCTCTCTTCTCGCCAACGAGAGGGATCATTATCTCGGGAACGATATCGAAGCCTTTTTCTTTCTTTACTTCAATTGCTGCTTCCATAACTGCTCTGGTCTGCATTCTTGCGATCTCAGGATAGGTTACTGCAAGACGGCAGCCTCTGTGACCCATCATAGGGTTGAACTCATGCAGGGAGTCGCAGGTAGCCTGAACTTCTTCTACGCTAAGCCCCATATCCTTCGCCAATGCCGCGATATCTGCAGGATCGGTAGGAACGAATTCATGTAACGGAGGATCCAGGAAACGGATGGTAACCGGTCTGCCTTCCATTACTTCGTAGATGCCCTTGAAGTCACCCTTCTGGAAAGGAATTAACTCATTGAGTGCTGCTTCTCTTGCTTCTACAGTCTTGGACAAGATCATCTTTCTGATCTTAGGAATTCTGTCCGGCTCAAAGAACATATGCTCCGTACGTGTAAGGCCGATACCTTCCGCACCGAACTTTACAGCGTTAGCTGCATCTGCCGGAGTATCTGCATTGGTTCTTACCTTTAAGGTTCTGATCTCATCGGCCCAGGTCATAATCCGGTCAAAGTTACCGCTGATGGAAGCTTCTACGGTGGGGATATCTCCAACGTAGATGTTACCTGTGGAACCGTCTAAGGAGATGTAATCTCCTTCTTTTACCGTACTGCCGCCAAGTGTGAATACCTTAGCTTCTTCGTCGATCACGATCTCGCCGCAGCCGGATACGCAAGCAGTACCCATACCGCGTGCAACTACAGCCGCATGGGAGGTCATACCGCCGCGTACAGTCAGAATACCTTCTGCTGCATGCATGCCTTCGATATCTTCCGGAGAAGTCTCAAGACGAACAAGGATTACTCTCTCGCCCTTCTCATGATGATTCTTAGCATCCTCCGCCGTGAAGTATACCTTACCTGCCGCAGCACCGGGAGATGCGGGAAGAGCGTTACCTACGGGCTTGGCAGCCTTCAGCGCTGCTGTATCAAAGGTAGGATGCAATAACTGATCCAGGGATTTTGCTTCAATTCTCCTGATCGCATCTTCCTTGGTGATCTTGCCTTCGTCCACTAAATCACAAGCGATCTTAAGAGCAGCCGGAGCTGTTCTCTTGCCGTTACGTGTCTGTAAGAAATAAAGCTTCTGGTCTTCGATGGTGAACTCCATATCCTGCATATCTCTGTAGTGATTCTCAAGCAGGTTGGCAATTTTCATGAATTCCTTATAAGCTTCCGGCATATCCTCTTCCAGCTTGGTAATCGGCTGGGGAGTTCTGATACCTGCAACCACGTCTTCACCCTGTGCATTGATCAGGTATTCACCGTAGATCTTAGCTTCACCGGTAGAAGGATTACGTGTAAATGCCACACCGGTACCGGAGGTATCGCCCATGTTACCGAATACCATGGCCTGAACATTAACAGCGGTACCCCAATCGCCGGGGATATCGTTCATTCTTCTGTAATAGATCGCACGGGGATTGTCCCAGGAACGGAATACGGCGGTAACCGCTTCGATTAACTGCACAGCAGGATCCTGAGGGAATTCCGTGCCTTTTTCTGCCTTATACAATGCCTTGTACTGAGCGATAACATCCTTTAAGTCATCTGCATTCAGCTCGGTGTCATAGTGAACACCCTTCTTCTCTTTGATCTCATCCAATACTCTTTCGAATTTGGATTTGCTGATCTCCATAACAACGTCTGAGAACATCTGAATGAATCTTCTATAAGAATCATATGCGAATCTGGGATTGCCGGTCTTCTTAGCGAAGCCTTCAACAGCCGCGTCAGTCAGACCTAAGTTAAGGATTGTGTCCATCATACCAGGCATGGATGCTCTGGCACCGGAACGTACGGATACAAGTAACGGATTCTCAGTATCGCCGAATTTCTTACCCTGCTGATCTTCAAGAATCTTCAATGCATCGAAAATCTGAGTCTTGATCTCTTCTCTGATTTTCTTGCCGCTATTGTAGTAATCTGTACAAGCTTCTGTGGTTACAGTAAAACCTTGGGGAATCGGAAGACCTAAATTAGTCATTTCTGCCAAGTTAGCGCCTTTACCGCCAAGAAGGTTTTTCATGTCTGCCTTACCTTCTTTGAACAAATAAACCCATTTTGTCATTTATAAGTGCCCTCCTAAAAATATTTTATATATTTACAATTTGGCATACGCCTTATCACGGTTTAGGATGCAAAAAGCATCTTGTGAAACTGTTCACAATATCCTTTCTGCACCCTAAACTTCCATTGAGCGCCAAAAGTACTAAGCAAGCACAGCGAACCGTCCCGGTTCGTTATGTTAGCCTAATACTTTTATCACTCAACCGATAAATGCCTATATCAAATTATAACTCAAAATAAACTTTCCTAGTCATAGAAACAAACTGGTCCTTAGACGGATTCATCAGCCGGCTTACAGGGCAATCCGTCTACCGTGGAGAATTATAACATAGAATGCAGTTAATAGGAAAGTATTTTTTTCTAAAATTTAAATTTATTATCAAAATATGTCTTTAAATCTTCGATTCTGATACGCTCCTGTGCCATACTGTCGCGGTCGCGTACAGTTACGCAGCCGTCGTTCTCCGAATCGAAATCATAGGTAATGCAAAAAGGTGTTCCGATCTCATCCTGTCTGCGGTAACGCTTGCCGATGTTGCCTCTGTCGTCGAATTCACAGTTGTAGGTCCTGCTTAATTCCATATAGATCTTCTCCGCAGGCTCACCCAGCTTCTTGGACAAAGGAAGAACGCCGATCTTCACCGGGGCGATTGCCGGATGAAAATGCAATACTGTACGGACATCTCCCGCTTCAATCTCTTCCTCATCATATGCGGCACAAAGGAATGCAAGAGCCACACGGTCGGCGCCCAGAGACGGCTCGATTACGTACGGAATATATCTCTTCGCCTTCTCATCATCAAAATAGCTCATATCCTCCTTGGATACATTCTGGTGCTGGGTCAGGTCGTAATCGGTACGGTCTGCGATTCCCCATAACTCGCCCCAGCCAAAGGGGAACAAGAACTCAATATCGGTGGTTGCCTTGCTGTAGAAAGCAAGCTCGGCCGGATCATGGTCTCTGACTCTCATCTCATCTTCTTTTATACCCAGAGTCTTCAGCCAGTCAATGCAGAACTGCCTCCAGTAAGTGAACCACTCCAGATCCGTATCGGGCTCGCAGAAGAATTCCAATTCCATCTGCTCGAACTCCCTGGTACGGAAGGTAAAGTTACCGGGTGTGATCTCATTACGGAAGGACTTGCCGATCTGACCGATACCAAAGGGAATCTTCTTACGTGAGGTTCTCTGAACATTCTTAAAGTTAACAAAGATGCCCTGTGCTGTCTCCGGTCTTAAGTACACCGTATTCTTCGCATCCTCGGTTACACCCTGGAAGGTCTTGAACATCAAATTAAACTGACGGATATCGGTAAAATTATGCTTTCCGCAGGTAGGGCAGGGTATATTATGCTCCTCAATGTATTTCTTCATCTCTTCCTGGGACCAGGCATCCACGGAACCCTCAATTACGATTTCTTTATCTTTATTGTAATCTTCAATAACTTTATCTGCACGGAAACGCTCGTGACATTCCTTACAATCCATCAAGGGATCGGAGAAGCCTCCCAAATGTCCGGAAGCAACCCAGGTCTGGGGATTCATAAGAATCGCACAGTCAACACCTACATTATAAGGATTCTCCTGGATGAATTTCAGCCACCAGGCCTTCTTCACATTATTTTTCAGCTCTACTCCAAGATTGCCGTAATCCCAGGTATTAGCCAGACCCCCATAGATCTCGGAGCCCGGATATACAAAACCTCTGGCCTTAGCTAATGCAACGATTTTTTCCATTGTTTTTTCCATACATTCTTCCTCGCATTTATCATTATTTTCTTTATCTTAATTATAAGCAGCTTGAAGCCCGAAAGCCTTTATTCTCTTAAATACGCGCAGGTTATTACGTTACTCACATTATGATTATGCATGCCGTATCAATCCTGCTGCTTCCTGATCTCTGCCAAGCTCGCTGAAATAGCTGTCACAGGTATCATGAAACTAAACTGCCTTATTTGAATACTGCTGCTGTTATTCCTTCTGCGGTACCCTGGACCGTATTATCATCCACGTATTCGCTGCTTTCTGATTTTGTCAGGCCTGCTGAAATAGCTGTCACAGGTATCATGAACTATTTCTTTACTTGAATATAACTACTTTTATTCCCTCTGCGGCACCCTAAACCATATATCATCCATATACTCACTGCCTTGTGATATCTGTCAGGCCTGCCGGAATAGCTGTCACAGGTATCATGAACTACTTCTTTACTTGAATACAACTACTGTTATTCCCTCTGCGGCACCCTGGACCGTATTATCATCCACATACTCAGAATTCTCCGAATAGTATTTTATACTGCCGTCCACGATGATTTTATAGGGTTCATAAAGTACAAGTATCTTATATTTATTATTCTGCAGGATCTCCTGGGTACTTGCCAGGGAATCGTTCTTCGTATTAATCAGGGTAGCCGGAAGATCAAGGTCGACATCCTCGATTCCGCCGGTAAAATACGCCGCATAAACCTCATTAAAATTCGCATACGCTTCCATCCCGGGATAAGAAAGAATCATAATTGCCTTATCTCCCCGCTGGCTTACCGAATCGATCGTTACTGTCTTATCATCTGCCGAAGCATTAAATCCATTGATCTTCTTTGCTATGAACGCTTCCAATTCACTCAGCTCATAATAATCCTTGTCAAAATCCTCTACGGTAGCCACCTGCAGTAATCCGTCGGCTTTTGCAAGAAATGTATTCGTAGTCACATCCTCTGCTACTATGTTCAAATCCTCTTGTGTACATCCGGCTGTTACCATCATCAAGAACAGCAACATCGTGCAAAGAACTAATTTCTTCATAAATAAATCCCCGTGCCTTTCCTAATGTAAAACATCTTTACTAAACCCCTTGCAAGTCTTGGATGAAATTCACACTGTAGTCTCAATAACCGCCTCCGGCGGTATCCCAGATACTCTTAAGTCATTATATAATCCTATCCTGCCATATGAACTGGGTTCATATCATTTTACCTTTAAACACTAATTATTTCAACTACATTTTATCATTTTCACCGCACTAATTATCGTTCCTTATATATATTCTTTATAAACATATTTACCTTTTATCGCCGGTACAATTCATCTTCCATTAAATTATAATTACAGGAACAAAAAGACATTCTGCAAAAGATATATCGCGCATATGGCAGCACCTTTTAAAAATGATCATCATCCTCTGATATCTTAATTTGCAGGGACAAGAGACGCTCCTATAATCAAGCTTCACGACGCATATAGCGGTGCCTTATCAGAAGATTAAATACATCTTTTGATAATTTACATTACAAGAATAAAAACACATTCCCAGATAATCAAGTCACACAATGAAAAAACAATCCTTCTATATATAATCGGTACACTACAGCGATGAAGCGGAGTACCTATATATTATCTGGCGAAGACCGGACGATGGTGGTTGTCCATCTTTCGTTTAAGACCCTGTAAAAATGGGAGCCTCTGCGACCATTTTTATACGTACAGGGGCTTAATAAGAAAGATACCACCGGAGTGTAAGGCGAGCCAGATGAATATATAGGTACTCCGCTTCATCGTCCACTACCTCCTCCTAGTCCACTACCTCCCCCCTAGTCCACTACCTCTCCTAGTTCACTACCTCCCCTAATCCACCACCTCTCTTACTCCCCCTCTCCTATATTATCTTAATCATTTCCAACGACTTAAACTCATGTCCTACATACCGTTCAAGATAACATCTGACACAACTCTTCAATTCCCCCAGAACCTCATCCGTCACCTTAAAAGTATACAGTTTTTCAATTTCCTTTGAAATTATGTACTGCATCGTATACAAAGTCGAAGTATTGATACTGACAGCATTCCTGTCATATCCATATCCCACACATTCCTCACACAGAATACCTCCGCATTCCGCACTGAAATAATACCGTCCCGCGGGCTTCAGTTCCGCCGTCCCATCAGGTGACCATCTGTCCTTCCCGCATTTCACACAGGCAAACACCTGCGGCATCTCTCCGTTAACAGCCATAATCTTAAGCTCATATACCGCGCGGATCAGCTGCGGATCAATTGTCCTGCGGGACAGTACCCGCATTGTCTGATAAAGCAGCTTCAGGATCTCCTTCTCATCGTTATTCTCCCTGGTAAGATAATCTGCGAATTCACAAAAATAGAATCCGTAGCACAGCCCCTCAAAATCATCCCGTAACTCCCCGAAATAATTCGATATCTCCGCGGAGACTATATTATAGGAACTCTTCCCGGCAAAGAGCGCAAATTCTCCGAAAGTAAAGGGCTGGGAGCATGCCAATAAGGCGCTGTTCGGTTTTCTGGCGCCTTTGGCAAATGCTGATATTTTCCCGTGTTCCTTTGTTAATAGAACCAACCGCTTGTCATAATCATTAACCGGCATGGCTGACAGAACCATTCCCGTCACGGTATTCGATACCGGCAACAACCCCACCCTCTTTATCTACACTCTGTACGAATTCCTCCAGGGTATCGTCCAGCGAAGAGTCCCTGTATTCCTCCTTAGTACATGCGATGTAATGTAAGTAGTCATCAATCCTGCCTGACTTGACGAACATTTTCCAATAATCATAATTCTTCATAAAATGAGCCCCCTAAGATATGATTTTTATGTTTATCTTCTATATCCTTAGGTTTCCCACTTTACATCACATTAAACTAGCCAAAATATTCCATGCCAGTTATTTTGTTCCTTCCCGACGGTCATTTCACCTGTCGATTTAAAGTCATGTATATGAAATCGTATTAATCATCTTGCCGATAGCCAAAATTCTTCATAAGAAAATCGCTGTCTCTCCAATCCTTCTTCACCTTCACCCACAGCTGAAGATTCACCCGGCAGTCCAGAAGATTTTCAATTTCCCGCCTTGCCTGGGTTCCTATCTGCTTTAGCATGCTGCCGCCCTTTCCTATGACAATTCCCTTATGGGAATCACGTTCACAGACAATGGTGGCATCGATGTCGATAATCGGAGCGTTCCCATGGGTCTGCGGACGCTCCTTCATGCGGTCGATGCTGACTGCAATTCCATGGGGAATCTCATCGTCCAGCAGGCGGAGGGCCTTCTCCCTCACCAGCTCTGCCACGATCTGGCGTTCCGGCTGGTCGGTGACGGTGTCTTCATCGTAATACTGGGGTCCATCCGGAATGTAATGGTAGATCTCCTTCAGAAGATCCCCTGTATTCTCTCCCTTCAGAGCAGATACCGGTATGATCTCGGCAAATTTGCAGATATCCTTATAAGCAGCGATAAATGCCAGAATCTCCTCTTTTTTTACCGTGTCAATCTTATTGATCACCAGAAAAACAGGAGTCTTGACCTTGGACAGCTGTTCGGCGATATGCTGCTCCCCTGCACCGATAAAGGTGCTGGGTTCCACCAGCCACAGGATCAGATCCACCTCTCCCATGGTCCGCTGGGCGATATTCACCATGTATTCGCCCAGGCGGTTCTTCGCCTTATGGATTCCCGGAGTATCCAGGAATATGATCTGTCCCCGTTCGTCGGTATAGACTGTCTGTATCCGGTTACGGGTGGTCTGCGGCTTATCCGAGGTAATGGCAATCTTCTGCCCGATTAAGCGGTTCATCAGTGTGGATTTCCCCACATTCGGCCTTCCGATCAATGTAACAAAGCCTGATTTGTAATTCGTTTCCTTCATTCAACTTAATACCTTTCGCTTATTCCACGGGCTCCTGCCCCGCAGGCACAGGGAATGATTAACTCCCTGAGACCTGCGGTATTAACCCATCTTATCATCCTTGGCTGGATTTCATAAGGTTTTTGACTTCCCTGAACATTTCCTTATTATTATTGATTTTCTCCTCATTGCCGATGACGCAGATATAGCCTGCATCGATGACTGACTGTACTGCTTTGCTCAGCTTGCGGATGTCCTCTATTGTTACATTCAGAACTTCTTTTCGTTCCTTCTGAAGCTCCTCCTCGGATATACCCGCCAGGTACATGCTGAGGGAACGCTTTCCCTTTGCCTGGGGTGTTAAGGGTGAATCCATGCTGCTGAAGGTTCCGATGATATATTTTGTAACATCTCTTTCATCCGCTGAGAAGTTGGCGATATAATCTACGACTCTTTCATAGATCTGATTGGTTTCCTTAAGGTTCGGATCACGATAGGAGGTAAAGTAAGCATCTCCGTCCACTCCGGAGAAACCGCACATGCAGCCGTAAGCTCCTCCCTTGACCCTCACATTAAGCCAGAGATAATCATAGCTTAAGATGGTCTTCAGTACCTTCATGGCTCCCGTATATCCATATCCCGCTTTCATAAAATTGCCGGTCCTGGCAACATACTGCACCTGCATGGCTGTCTTAAAGCCTTCGTTTAAGCATACCGGCTGCAGGGATGAGGTATCATATGCTTCGAACAATTTACTGTCAGCCTTAGCGCTCAGGTTATTCACAAAGGAAGGAAGCTTCTCTTCAAACCTCCGGAAGCCCTCTTCATCCGCAGTTATGCTGACCATGAGATTCTCCCTGGTAAAGATCATCTGCATCAGCTCTTTCATCTTCGCAATGGCAGCCCCCGCTTTTTCAGAATAATGATCGGACAGATCCTCTATAAACTTATACAGCGAGATACCGGCTGTAGTCTCCTTGAACAGCCCATGCACGGAATAATAGGACATGGCACGGTCAACAGCCGCGGAATGTCCGGAGGAATTAAAATTCATCTGCAGCTTGGATTTCATCTCATCGATAATCTCCTTAAGGCGCTTGGTGTCCTCGAATTTTGTCCGGTAAAGCATCTCTTCGATCAACCGCAGTGCTTCCGTAAGCTCGTCATGTAATACCTTGGTGGAGATTTCAAACACCGGATAAAAATCCCCAGAGGCTCCCTTCACAGAGAAGCTTCTTACATTGGAGGAGATGCCGCCGGTATGGATATGGATTTCATTGGACAGCTCCAGGTATTTATAATTCTCCGTATTCATATAACCAAGTACAAAGGAAAGCACGGAAGCATAGGGAAGGAGCTCCTTGGGAATCTTCTTCACCTGAAACAGCAGGCGCAGATAGGCAATCTTATTGGTATGCACATTATGGTGGACTACTTTCACATCGTCCACGGTATGCACATCATTATATAAAGGTTCGATATCCTTAGCTATATCTTCCCGGGTCAATAACGGAATCTTCTCTAACTCCTCCCTGGTGGACGGGGTCTCCTGGAATACCTTCAGCGCCGCTGTCTCACTGATTATAGCCCTCAGCTCTTCCCCGGACAGGGAAGCCTTATACCGGGCAAGCTTTTGTCTTAATGCCTCCTCCTTCTCTTTATTAAGGCCTGCCTTCGGCTTTAATATCACAGTGGAGGCATGAGGATTATCCAGAATATACTCCTTTATTACCTTCTCATAATATCCCGTTCCTATCTTCTCCTTAAGGAATTCATAGCCCGTGGAATCCTTCAGATGGAGGAATGGCTTCTTGTCATCATGGAGCCAGCCGCTCATGGCACGAAGACCGTACAGAAGCCCCTTGGGGAATTGTCCAAAATCCGCTTCCCTGTATTTGAATTCATAGAAATTAATCGCTGCCCTGAGAGATTTCTCATCCACGCCCCTGGCAATAATATCAGCCAGCACTTCCTTTACAATGGAGATCATCCGGTCTTTCTTTTCTTCTTCGGAATTCTTGGCGATAATCATAAAAATCGGCTGGAACAGCTCATCCTCATAGCCGCCAATGATATCCCTTCCGATCTCCGCATCCAGCAGAGCCTGCTTGATGGGGGCGCCGGGAGACTGCAAGAGGACATAATCCAGAACCTGCAGGGTCAATCCTAATTCTTTATCCAGTGAATTACCGATTACCGTGTTCAAGCTGATATAAGTATTATCCCGGGCACTATCTTCCTCACTGAGGGAATAGAAGGCTTTTACTTCCCGCATCTGATCAAAGCCCTTCTGCTGTTTTATGGCAGAATCCACCTGCAGATAGCCGTATTGATTTAAATATTCCTTATCCAGCCATTCCAGACGTTCCGTAAAATCCATATCCCCATACAGGTATATATAGCTGTTGGACGGATGGTAATAGGTCTGATGGAATTCGATGAATTCTTCATAAGAAAGCTCAGGAATATGGTCCGGATCACCGCCGGATTCAACACCGTAGGTGGTATCCGGGAACAGAGAGTTCTGTACCAGACGAAACATCTGGGATTCCGGTGAAGAGAAGGCACCCTTCATCTCATTATACACCACCCCGTTCAGCTTAAGCTCCGCATCCTCTGACTCCAGCTCATAATGCCAGCCCTCCTGCAGGAATATCTCCTTTCTCTGGTATATGTTCGGATACAGTACCGCATCCATATATACATGCATCAGGTTCTTAAAATCCTGGTCATTCACGCTGGCGATGGGGTATAAGGTCTTATCCGGATATGTCATGGCGTTCAGGAAGGTATTGAGAGAGCCCTTCGCCAATTCAACAAAAGGGTCCTTGGCCGGAAAGCTCCTGGAACCGCATAATACGGAATGCTCAATAATATGTGCCACTCCGGTGCTGTTCTTCGGAGGCGTCCGAAATCCGATGGAAAACACCTTGTTATTATCATCATTTGCTATCAGTGCAACTCTGGCACCGGTCTTCTTGTGGACGAGAACCTTGCCGATTCCGTTCATGTCTTCTAATTTTTCCTCGAATATAAATTCATACGAGGAAGGAATTTCACATTTCATGTAGTTTACCTCCGTCTATTTAATCACTGCAGGACTTATCCATGATAAATGCCATCATTTGTCCGCACTGTACGGCATCTGCCCATTGGTCATAGATTAAGCCGCTAACCGTGGATATCACATATAAGTATGGTAAAATATCCTGTGTGCTTATTCATAATAACATAAATTTTATATTTTGTCATTTCCTACCTTTGAAGGGACAACCTTATTTTTTTAACAAAATGACTTTCGTATCCACTTAATTGATTATCATACACGCATATTGACTTTTATATTTATTCTATTTATCATTTTATAATGAAACGCTTTAAACTGCTGGTTACCGGATGAAATTCCATTTAAAAAAGATTATGCCCGCAGCCGCATTGGCAGGCTGCAGACAGAACGGAGAACATTATGACAGAGAAAAAGGAATTTGATTTACTGACACTGGGCGAGATACTGCTTCGTCTCTCCCCGCCGGGCAATGAGCGGCTGGTCCGCGGGGACATGCTTCAAAAGCAGACAGGAGGCGCCGAGCTTAATGTAGCCTCCGGTGCGTCCATGCTGGGACTGCATACCGGTATCATATCCAAGATACCCGCCAATGATATCGGCTGTTTCGTAAAGAACCACATCCGCTTTTGCGGGGTAAGTGACGATTATCTGATCTATGACGAAAGCAGGGAAGCGCGTCTTGGGATCTATTACTATGAAAATGGTGCCCACCCCAGAAAACCGGGCATTATATATGACCGCCTCAATACCTCCATGCGTACTCTCACCGTATCCGATATTCCTGAGGATATCTATTTTAATACCCGGTGCTTTCATACCACGGGTATTACCCTTGCTCTTAACGGAAATATCCGTAACGCTGCCATGGAGATGATCAAACGGTTCAAGAAGCAGGGTGCTTTGATATCCTTTGATGTCAATTTCCGTGCCAATCTCTGGAGCGGCGAAGAAGCCAGGTCCTGCATCGAAGAGCTCCTGCCCTATGTGGACATCTTCTTCTGCTCCGAGGATACCGCAAGACTCACCTTCTTAAAGACAGGCACTGCCCGGGAGATCATGAAGAGCTTTACAGACAGCTATCCCATCTCCTATGTGGCCTCAACCCAGCGCATCGTACACAGTCCGAAGATACACACCTTTGGTTCCATCCTGTATCATGCAGAAGAGGATATGTATTATACGGAGGAGCCTTATAAGAACATCGAGGTAGTTGACCGCATCGGAAGCGGGGATGCTTATATCGCCGGTGTCCTGTACGGCCTTCTTGCTTTTGACTTTGACTGCCAGCGGGCATTGGAATTCGGAAATGCCGCCAGTTCGGTAAAAAACACGATTCCCGGTGATCTTCCCTCCTGCAGCAAAAAAGAGCTGGAGCAGATTATAGCAAGTCATAAAGCCCAGGGAAAGCAGCCTGAGATGAACCGTTAATCATACGAGACTCCTAAAAATATTACAAAATATAACAAAACTCATTTGACATTATCTATAAAATATGTTAAATTTATACTATCATTACTAATAGTGGTAATGCAATTCAATTATGCTCTAGGAGGCTTTTATGAAGACGGGAACAGTTAAGTGGTTTAACGCAAAAAAAGGTTTTGGGTTTATTTCAGACGAAGAGGGCAATGATGTATTCGTACATTTCTCCGCACTTGTAATGGATGGCTTCAAGGTGCTTGAAGAGGGTGAAAAGGTTCAGTTTGAAGTAGTGAAAGGCGAAAAGGGGCCTCAGGCTGCCAATGTGTCAAGGTTATAATGTGACTTTCAGTCACAGCGGTTCTTACGAACACGCATGTTTTTGATCTCTTAGACACATAAAATATGCAAAATACGCATATTTTGACGCTGGCTGACACAAAGTTCTGCCGGATTTCCCGGGGCTACCGGATAGCTATGCTATAATCATAAGTACTTCAAGTAATTTTTATATATATGATCTATCACCATATTTTAAAAGTTATGTAGGGACGGGGTTGTAACATCAAAAATCAGGGTTGAGAATATACTTCTCAACCCTTTTGTATTATCTGCCCCGGTTCTTAGCCTGTTTAAACCGGTTAATCATTATTACTATTATCTGTCGGCTCTCTTCATACCCGCTTAACCGCTTTATCCGCATCTATCCGCTTAGTGCTTGAAATGCCTCATTCCGGTGAAGACCATGGCGATTCCATATTCATTGCATTTCTTAATGGAATCTTCATCCCGCTGGGCACCGCCCGGCTGGATGATTGCGGTGATCCCCGCCTGATGAGCCGCTTCCACACAGTCATCAAAGGGGAAGAAGGCATCGGAGGCAAGAACAGCTCCCCTGGCGGCACCTTCGCCCATCAACTCCTCCGCATGCTCGACGGACTGTCTGGCAGCCCAGATACGGTTCACCTGTCCGGGACCGATACCTACGGTCTGCTTGTCCCTGGCCAGAGCGATACCGTTGGATTTTACGAATTTAACCACCCGCCATGCAAAGAGCAGATCTTCCATTTCCCCGGCAGAGGGAGCACGGTCTGTAACCACCTTAAGCTCATCCTCTATCAGAAGCTTACTGTCCACAGTCTGAACAACTAAACCCCCATTGACCTTCTTAATATCATAAGCATTCTCATCCTGGGGAACTCCGATGTCCTTTAATTCGAGAATCCGGATATTCTTCTTCTGCGTCAGCACCTCGAGGGCGGACTTCTCATAAGAGGGAGCAACCACGACCTCAAGGAAGATATTCTTCATCTCCTCCGCCACCCCTAAGGTGACCTCACGGTTTAATACCACAATACCGCCGAAGATGGAGGTCTTATCCGCTTGGAAAGCCTTTCTCCAGGCTCCGTCTATATCCCCTGCACTTCCCACGCCGCAGGGATTGCCGTGCTTGCAGGCTACCACGGCAGGCTCGGTGAATTCCTTCAACAGCTCCAGTGCACCGTTGGTATCATTGATGTTATTAAAGGAAAGCTCCTTGCCGTTTAGCTGGACCGCATCTGTGATGGAACCCTTCTTCCTGCCGATCTCACGGTAAAAGGCTGCGGACTGATGAGGATTCTCACCGTATCTCATATCCTGGATCTTCTCGAAGGTCAGGGTCAGGGTATCCGGGAACTCCCTATCATCTCTTTGCTTCTTCAGATAATCAGCTATCAGGGTGTCATAGGAGGAGGTGTGCATGAATACCTTCTGCATCAGAAAGAATTTCGTATCCAGGGATACCTCGCCCTTGTCCTTCAGCTCTGCCAGCACCTTCCCATAATCTCCGGGATCCACTACAACCGCTACATCCTGATAATTCTTGGCTGCGGAACGAAGCATGGTAGGCCCGCCGATATCGATGTTCTCCACCGCTTCCTGCCGTTCCACATTATCCTTAAGAATAGTTGCCTTGAAGGGATAGAGATTCACAACCACCAGATCGATGGTTTCAATATTTAATTCCGCCAGCTGCTTCATATGGGCAGGATTGCTCCTCATAGCAAGAAGTCCTGCATGCACCGTGGGATGCAGTGTCTTCACGCGTCCGTCCAGACATTCCGGAAAACCGGTAAGCTCTGATATCTCAATGGCAGGAATTCCTGCCTCCTTTAATTTATGATAGGTTCCTCCGGTGGAGATAATCTCAATTCCAAGGGACACCAACTCCTTCGCCAGCTCCACAATTCCTGTCTTATCCGATACACTGATTAATGCTCTCATGCTTCTCTCCTTTTCACCATTGAATGGACTTTCACTTCTCGAGTTTATAACAGCGGTTCAACTCAGTATAGTAATATCGCTTAGCATTACTTATAATTAACTAAAATATTACACTAAGCTGCTTGCGAATTCAATTCATTAATACTAATCTATCTTATCGGATTTACTTATATCTGCCCTTTCCGGGTCAGTCCGGCACACCGGGAGGCTTAACCGATGTTGATCCGGCTTTAATCCCTCTATTTCATCCGGCTGTTTTCTGTGTTATAATGTAATAGTTGCATTAAGCAGATTTGGGAGTAATAATATGACGAACTTCAGATTTGAGACAAAGAATATAGAATACACCAAGACCGAAAAGAAAATCATAGATTATATTTATCAGAACCTGCCGCTGATACCCTTTTTATCCATCGGACAGCTTTCCGTAAAATTGGGAATCAGTGATGCTACGCTCTCACGTTTCGTACGGCATGCCGGATATAAGGATTTCAAGGAACTTAAGGCATCCATCCTGGAACAGGGTGAGAATGAACCCCCCGCCGAGAAAATGAACGGAACACTGGCACAATCCGGAGAGAACGGTATCATGGAATTGCTCCGCTATCAGCAGTTCTGTCTTGCCAAGACAATGGAGCTTCTGTCCGGCGCAGAGATAGAAAAAGCGGTAGACGCCATAACTGCTGCCTCTACGGTCTATCTGTATGGTAAGGGCGCTTCTTCCGGACTGGCTTCTCTGCTGTTCTTCCGTCTGAACCGGCTTGGCAAGCGGGCCGTGATATTACCGCCTGGAGGCTCCGAGATCTTCGAAGGCCTGATTCACGCCGGAAAGAAGGATCTGATTATCCTGTTCGGTTTCCAGAAGATCTCCAATGAAGCCAGAACCATACTGAATCACCGTACGGCAGCCGGTTACCATACCCTGCTCATTACCGGCAGATTATTCGACGGGGAAGAAAAACGGGCCGATATCAATCTGTTCGTATACCGCGGGGAAGCCAGGGAATATCATTCCATGGCCGCACCCACCGCACTAATTGATGCACTTATCATCCTGACTGCCCAGAAGCTTGGGACTCCTGCTTTAGACAATCTTTCCGGCTTATATCAGCTCAAGGAAAAATATAAAGAACAAATACCCCGCTAAGTTTTTATAATAATCAATCCGCATTATTTTTCAGCAGCACCGACACATAGTCTCCCCCCAGCGCATGGATTTCCTTTAATGCTCTCTTAAGCACAACGGCCGTCTTCACCCGAAAAGCCGCATCCCGGGATATATGGATCTCATAAGCCCCTCTGCGTATGCTCTCGCCAAGTGAGTTGACCGTAGAACAGTCCTCCGTAAATATATTATATACACTTCCATATTGGAAGGATTGATGGGTATCACTCCCGGCGACCAGCGGAATATTGAGAAGCCCGGCGAAGGCATCGACCTTCATGCGGGCTGACCGTTCATCCTCCGCAACATCCTTTCCGTTTAGGTCAATGAAGTCAAAATGGTTCAGCAGCTCCATGGGCAGGCCGGGGATATTCCCTCCTTCTCTCAGGGGATGCGCAGCACCGAACAAAACCGGATACTCACGGATTATCTTCACCAGCTGTTCCATCGGAAGAAAGTGCTTCTTCTCCTTATACGGCTCTAAGCGCAGATTGATCGCAAGAATATCCTCCATTCTGCCAATGACCAGCGTGTGCCCGCCCTCTGCAATGTCTACCTCCATACCGGGAAAAATCTTAAGATGCTGATTGATATATGAATCCCTTTCCCCGGGGAAGGTTATCTTATTGTTGGGTACGATACGGATATCTCCTTTCCCAAGGAAAGAACTTTCATCTGCAGATACGATATATGCATCTCCTTCCCAAAGGGAAGAATTCTTATCTTCAGATACGATATGGGTATCTCCTTCCCAAAGGGAAGAATTCTTATCTCCGGATACAATACATGCATCTCTTTCCCAAAGGGAAGAATTCCTATCTCCGGATACAATATATGCATCTCCTTCCCTTGGGAAAGAGTCTGCAATATACCGGTACAGCTCCGCGAAGCCGCGGGTATTAAAATGCTCCGTAAGACAGATCGCATCCAGCCCTGCATACCTTGCCTCTGCGAACAGCCAATGGGTATATTCCTTTGAAAACGGCAGATACTTTGCCAATTTGCCATGTGTATGAAAATCTATCTTCATATAAACCTTCCATTCTTTGATAACATATGTAAATTCTTAATCTACAGCTCTTATTCTCTTAAGATATCAATTGCACTATCACCATAAAATCCCTGCATAAGCGGAAACAATAAAGCTTCCTGCCACATATGCGGCCGATATGACGGAAAACACTATATCCCGACTTGTAAAGCGCAGGGAAGAAAGCTTGAATTTCCGTACAACGGGGTTCGTCATGGAATACCGGTATCCTTTCAGCTCCAGTGCTTCCACCGTAGTACGGGAGCGCTTGGCAGTATTAAGCATCAGGGGATAGAAGGATAATATAATGATCTTAACCTGATATACCAGCTTTTTTATCTTCCCGGTCAGACCCTTCCCTTCGGGTTCCTTACCCCGCAAACGATAGGACAGCAATATATTCTGGAATTCCTCCATTAAGATGGGTAAAATCCGGTAAGCAAAGGAGATACTAAAGGACAGCCGGTCCGGGCAGCCAAAATACAGCAAACCATTGGACAGGCGATCCGGATCCAGACCGGAGAATACCGTAACCGACGCAAGGGACACCACGGACACCTTCAGCGTAAGCATCAGCAGAGACAGTAATGTGCTGATATTACCCCCGAAGAATAAGGATATGATCAAAAGATATCCCGTCTGGGAGAACACTCCAAGACAGAACAGAAATAACACCAATGGGGCAATCTTCGCCAGCTTGGTGGTCACAGCCACAAAAAAGAATAATAAGAGCAGGAGGGCGGCATTATTAATAAACCATGGCACCAGGCCAAAGAACAGATACCATACCAATAAGGTCCGGGGATCCAGCCTGGCAATCGGGGTATCATTATTACCATAAGCATTTTTTAATACCTGGTTGCGAAGATAATCAATAGTAAATTTATCTACAATACTCTCTGATAATTTAGACAATATATTACTCCTTTCAGCG
>JAFADH010000340.1 GCA_023424995.1 Bacillota bacterium
TGCCGCAGCAATTATAACCGTAAGGTGGGCATAGAATATATTAAAACCTTTCCATAAGGGGCGGTCCTGCAAAAAAGCGGAAAGCGGATAGAAAACATAGAAACTCAATGATTTTCGCATATTTATAATGACTATCAGTACATATGATAGATAAATGATACCGAATGGTTCCTCCTATGGCGTTTATAGATTGCGGAAAGCTAAGTTTCCGAATGGTATTGTAGAGATACTATACAGTAATGAAGCGGGATTCTCGGAATCCTGCTTCATTATTGATAAAGGACTTAATAAAGTTATTCATTCCGGTAATCTTCCGTCAGACACGCAGTAATGCTTTTTTTATAGTGCTGCTTCGTTATGCCTAAGCAATTCAGGGCTGCAAATCCCAGGAAGGCCATATAAGTAATAACAGCAGATGTTATTATTATAAAACCGCTTATTTTATAAGCTTGAAAAACTCCTGCCATTATTATTAGCCGCATAATCGTATTGATTATAAAAGCTCCTGCCGTAGCATAACAGAGCGGTATAAAATGCTCATATAAATGCAGACTGAATGCCTGTCTCCGGTTAACCCCCAGAGCTCTATAGACAGCAAACTCCCTGGTTCTGTATATCATATCAAGTTTCATGATAATACTGATGCATATACTGCACATTGCCAGTAAAGCTACTATACTAGACGCTGCTACAACCAACTGGATCATACCAGCATCCTTTGCCGCTTCATTCTCTGTTACATTATCCTGAAGATAAAACTGGTATTTTTGCTGTGCTGCCTGTAATAATTCACCTAATATCTTTGTTTCTCCCTTTTTTGCATCTACATAGTACATTGTATGAGTGTTAACCTTTATATACTTTAAATATACATCTTCAGGAATGTAGACATAGAGATCTGCATTTCCTTCAAACAGCTCTCCAACCCCACTTTCTAAAATGCCGCCGATTGTAAGGGAAAATGCCGCTGGATTATCCTCATATGTAGATGCATAAAGTATATCATTTACTTTATAATCAGTAATAGGGACAATGTCTCCTGAGGGCAGTAAAACCTTATTAACTATATAGCAATTACCTGACCTGACAAAATCCTCATAGGAAGGCAAGCTTGGATTCTGTGCGGACAGACGCTTATAGAATCCTTCATTTACCGACATAAAAGCTGTCGATACATAATAGACATGATCTTCTACCGGTGTCTGTACCATATCCATGCAACGTTTTGCATCAGCAGTAATCCTTTCTTCTGGAATAGCCACCTTAAGATTTGAAGTGAATCTCTTAACATAAGAATTTATAGACGGAATTTCATCCCACAATAAATCCAGTGCATAACTGATTCCGTTTTCCAAAACATAATAATCAGATTTGTAAGCAATATCCAGTGCTCTTATACTCTGCTGATATACAGCCATACAGAAAGGTACCCCCATAGATATGGCAGACATAGCTATAACCAGGACGAAGGTCAGTATCAGATTTCTTACAGGAGCATGCTTTATATTGCTTTTTGCCAGGGAAAACAGATTTAATTCTTCCCATTTTACAGTTTTTCTATTTTGCTTCTGCTTCGTATTGTTTATATTATATTTATTACTTTTTTTCCTAAGTTTTGAAAATTCACGGGAGGCATGAAATATTATAATTACTGGTATTATGATTAATATGGAGGTAATAGTACCCGGCAGCACCCATCCCGGCAAAGTAAGTTTTATATCATCCATATTTGTATACATAAGGTAAGGCAATAATAACTTTACACTAATGACAAACAGTAGGTATATCAAACTTCCCAGGATACAGCCTGCGGCTCCGGTCATTAATCCCTGACTACCATAAATGATGAATATATGCCGCCTTTCTCCGCCCAAGACCCTCATCAGCTTCATATTGCCGGTATTTTCCCTGACGGACTGAAAGGTAAGAATGCACACTATGCTTAAGCCTGTTAGAATAATGAGCATTTCAAAAATATACATCCCATATTTTACGGATTTCATAAAATCGGATTCTTCTATAACATATAAAGCCTTTTCTACAAAATAATTCGTATTAAATTCTGTATTCGGATAAGCAAGCTCAAATTCCTTAACAGTTTTTCGAAGTCCTTGAAAGGATAAATCTTTACTTCTATAATATGCAGCTGCAACCTTCTGAAAATTCCCGTCACTTGCAGTTACTGCATAGCTGACATAAATCCCGGTGGTATGATTACTGTAATCCATAATTCCGCTGACATGAAAGGTCCGGACTGCTTCCGGTTTAAACATCTCTGGTTCTCTAACATTTAGCTCCTGGGTAATCATTCCGGTCTCCTGTATCCTTGTCCCTACTTCTAATTCTATGGAACTTCCGACTTTAATTGTACCGTCTTTAATACTATTACCATTATAATCAAAATCAGAAGGAAGAACAATTTCATCCGGACTTTCCGGCCATTTCCCTTCCAGCAGCTGGTATTGAAGTAAGGAATACGAATTCCGCGGGCAACCCAGTAAAGATAAATAATAGTGGTCGATATAATATGCACTTGTACCTGTTTTTATTTCCTCCGCTATTTTATTTAATCTGGCGGAATATGTATTATCCAATATGCCGGAATAAGAAATATCCTTATTAATCGAAAGCTCCCGAAGCATATCCGGATCTGTTACGATCATCCGGATATCCCAGCGGCCTCCATAGGTATATGCATTTTCCAGCTGCATCCTGGAATAGCTGTGGTACGCTGCATTAATTGCTAGAATAAAAAAAATCGAAATGGCCGCTGTACAGCAAATCAACAGGGTGCGTCTCTTCTGCTTCTTCAGCATTCTATAAGCCAGACTTATCATATTCCCACCTCATCGTTAAGAAACCTTCCGTCACTCATCACGACGATACGGTCTGCAAATGCTGCGATATCCTTATCGTGGGTGACCATGACGATAGTCTGCTTCAATTCCCTCGAACATTCCTTTAAAAGTTTAATAACCTTCAACGAATTTTCCGAATCCAGATTACCAGTCGGTTCATCTGCCAATATAACAGATGGCTTTAATAAAAGAGCGCGTGCAATGGCAGTTCTTTGTTTTTCGCCTCCGGACAGTTGGGCAGGATAAAAGGCTCGCCTTTCCTGCAGTTCAAGCATTTCCATAATTGTTTTCATATAATGCATATCTGGTTTTTCTTTTTTAAAAATAAAGGGCAGCAATATATTCTCTTTTACTGTCAATTCGGAAATCAGGTTATAGTTTTGAAATATTACAGCAACTTTACTGCGCCGCAGTTCTGCCAGCTCACTTTCAGGTTTGTTTGAAATTAATTCATTCTCTAAATAATATTCGCCGGAATCAGCCGAATCAACTGTAGCCAGTATATTGATTAAGGTAGTTTTTCCACAGCCGCTTTTACCCATGATAGAGACAAATTCCCGTTCTTCTACGGAAAAATCCACATGGTATAAGGCAGTCACCCGAGAATCTCCGTGACCATATACTTTTGTTAATTTACTGGTACGAATAATCATATGTTCTTCCTCGCTTTCAGCTAACAATTGAAGAGTCTGTCCCAATTAATTTATACATGATAGTAACAGAAGCATATTCTGGAAGCTTCATGCATTAATATTTTTGGAACAGACTCATTTATTATGTTATATTTCCTTCCTAAGATTATTTAAAATCCCAAACTCCATGCAGTATGTCTTGGGTACCAATTTGAGCTGTCCATGCCTCGAGGCACACTCGTTGACCTGCATATAATTCAATATTTGAATACACACCCATCCATGTTGTGGAATCTTTGGGCGCCAATGTATTCGGATTTGAATAGATAAGCAAAGCGTCACCTGAGACGCAAAGCGTTCTGCAATACAGGGCATCCCTTACACCTCCCCAGTACTGTGGTGTAATATAGGAGCCTTGTACGGTTGTAGTCTTCACATATAAACCCGTTCTTATATGTGTGCCATCTGCAGGTAAAGTGTGTTCAACATTTAATGTCCCTGCTTCTGCCAGATTAGAAGTATATAGTATGAGACAAATGCATATTCCTAAGATACTTGTCATTTTTTTAATTAATTTTTTCATAGCTAATTCCCTTCTCCTATTTATAGATTTTCATATGAAGCAGATATTTACTCAATAAATAATCAATGGTATCACCTTCTCTTCTATATTATGGATATATAATACATCATATGGGAATTCAGTGTAAAGCCATATTAATTACTCTTAAGAGAAGATTAAGAATTGTAAGAGAAGTGTAATATATTGGTCAATATCAACAAAGCAGAATTTTCCATCTTCTGAAGCAGGAATTCTATAATACATACTTATATAACCAACTGAAACGACAAAAGGAGAAGGAAAGATACCCGCCGGTTCCTCTCCTTCTCCTCTTACCTTTATTGATAAATCAACCGTATGGTTAACTTGAATAGCTTTCCAGCAGCGAGTACAGCTCCTCCTCGCTATTCACATAGATACCCTGAATTAATGCGATTCTGTCTTCCTCGGGCAGATCTTTTGCCTCGATATGTGTATAATAGCGGACACTCTTCAGGTCACTGTTATATACGACCACATAACCGTCCTTAATCACTACATAGAAACGATACGGTACAAAGTCTTCATTATAGCTTTTCTTTATCCTGATCTCATCTTCATGAAAATATACAAGCTCATAGGAAATCAGCCCTTTGTTATACTCCGATAAGGGCATATCATCCATATAGGCTGTGATATAATCAATGACCTGTTCCCGGGTAAGCCCTATGAGCTCGGCAGGCGGATTTAATATTTTGGTATCCGTCGTATCCGTCTTCATATCATAGATTTCAAGGGTATACTGGGTCGTAGGCTGAACGGTCGTCTCAGCCGTATCAATAACATCCACGGTCTCATCATCCTGTTCCGTGTCCTCCTGGGAGGGCTGTGTATTCACCAGCAATTCATAGAGCTTGTCATTTTGTTCCACTGCCCGTTTATTAAAATCATTTAATGCATGCAGATAGCTTAAATAATAGCATGTCGTAAACATGACGCATAAAAACACGAAGCTTATGAGATAAATTGATGCCTTCTTCCATTTCATACGGAATCACTCCTTTGGCAATATTATCCCCAGTAATTTCATATTTATACAAAACTGGATAATATGGGAAAATGATTCCTATGAAATTTATATATGTTTTTAATAATACGGGTGTCTTCCACCGGGTACCAAATCCGGTCTTGAGGTAGCACTGAAAGTATTGGGTAAGTTAGTATAATGAATATGCATGTATCTATATTCATTCATTTACATAAATTTGACTTGTGACACCCGTATCGCTATAATAGCCTTATTTTCTTAAGTATTCTTACCAGCTTATGCCCTTGTGGTATAAATTCCAGCTCACTTTCACTGACCCCCCGCAAGAATACAAGCAGCAGGAAGTAAATAATAACCGCAGCGATCATGGCAACCAGCACCGATAACAGCATGCTTTTTGTCCATAGCTCCATCCCCAAATAGATAAAGTATGTAGCCGCACCCATAAGGCCTGCACTGACAAAAGGAATAACAAAAGTCTTAATGATCTCCTGACGGTAATCCAGATATTTCTCCACGGACAGCCAGTTTAGGATACATACTACCAGGGGGAAGGTAACATTACCGATCACCAGGGAATAGATGCTCAGATGGGTAAATTGCAGCAGGCAGAATACCAATATTACATGAATTCCTAAAGAAATAGCCGAATTGATTACCGGAACCCGCATTCTTCCTATCCCCTGCAATATCGCCGTAGTTATGGTGGATAACGCGAAAAATACAATGGATATGGAACCGAGAACCATGACATTGGTGATTAGCTTGGAGCTGTCCCCAAAGATTAAGGTCATAATCGGTGAAGCGAGAACTGCCATTCCGATAAATGCAGGGATAGCGACGATCATGTTAAATTTAATCGCAACATGGACCTTCGACCGGATAACATCATGCCAGCCCCTTACTCTGTCTGCGGAGATAGAGGTTACAATCGCAGCTCCGATGGATGCGGCAATTGCCACGGGAACATTGGTAATTGTACGGTATTCACCGCTATAGATTCCGATTAACTTGCTCCGGTATTCTTCCGTATAATGCTGACCGGAAACCGCTCCCTTTAAGACCTCCATATCAAAGGAGGATATCTCTTTATTATTCATGATATGACCGAATAATGCATTATCCAATAAGCCGCTTATCTGGAAGACAGTCTGGCTTAAGATAACCGGAGCGATGGTCATAACCAGCAGCCGGAAGATCGTTCCGTAGGATTCCGGATTCTCGGTCCGGTCGCTTCGTATCTGCCTGCTCATCACCGGATTATAAATTACAAATACAAATAATAAGAAGATAAGTCCGATACATGCGCCTGCAAAGGTACCGAGAGTTCCGCCCGCTGCTCCGTACGCCGCCACATTCATGGAAGCGCTGTAGTTCTTGACCAGAATATAACTTGCTGCTATGCTGACGATCGCATTCACTATCTGCTCAATCACCTGGGATACCGCAGTCGGTATGGTAGTATTCTTCCCTTGGAAAAAGCCGCGTAATACACCCATAATGGCAAAGATAAATATGGTTGGGGCCAATACACGCAGAGGCAATGCCGTACTTGGCATATCGAATATTGCGGAAGAAAAGAAGTCTGCTCCGAAGAATACAACGGAGGTGGCAACTCCGCCTGCGACTGCCGCCATAGCCATGGCACACAGGAAGATTTGATAGGCATTCTTATGCTCTTTATTCACCCTGCGGACTGCAACCAGTCTGGATACCGCAATGGGTAAACTGTAGGAGGATAATATAAGGGTAATATTGTAGATCTCAAAGGAATTTGAATAATACCCCATACCCTCCTGCCCTATAATCCGAATCATCGGAAACCGGTATATTAAACCGATGATTCGTACTAACAGTGAGGCAATGGCCAATATAGTCCCCTGTACCATAAAATGATTGCTTTTGCTTCTTGCAGACATAGCTTTCTCCTTTATAATCAAAGGTTGACTTGTCCCAATGTCCTATCATGCTTATTTCATATATGATTACCTGTAACAGCTTACATCAGGGCCAAATCAATCTTTTTATCATGGTATAAAGTATTTGATAAATCCTTGGTATCATGGTTCAATAATAACATCCTCCGGCCGATCCTTGGGGAATAAGGTTATAAATGTCTTGCCCGGATTAATCACAAGCTCCTGACCGTTCTCGCCGTAATAACGCATAAAACGGTCAGCCTCCTTCTTCTTCCAGGTAATGGGCGTAACCTTGCCGTTCGTGATATAATAACCGGTACCGCTGGCATCTGTAATATCCATGGTTTGATAATCATTTTTGTCAATATCCCATTCCTTAACAAACTGTACGATTATGTTCTTGAAGCTCAGCTGCTCACCGGTCAGCTTATCTATATGCGCGCCGCCGAACTGAAAGCGGTAATACAGCTTGTCCGTGGTATTGTATTCAAAATAAGGAGCTGTATAAGCCGAAAAATCCAATGTAACTTTATTTGCACCGTCTCCTGCGGTCAAATCCGTATCTTCTTCGTAGAAGGAATAATGAGGCTCATAATTCTCCTCATACTTTGTCTCATACCCCTTCTTCTCAATGCCCTTCAGAATTCCCTCTATACTGGCGAAGGCATTGTGCGGAGCGTTCATGGATTTGTCACGGTAAAATACGGTGGTTCCGATACCGTCCTCACCGGCCAGGGTATTAATTCCAAGCTCCTTGATCTTACTTGCCGCATATTTCGTCTTACCGTAATGGATATAGATAGAATCATACTCATCCGCGATACTTACAAAATAATGTCTTGAACTGCGGACGGAGCCAAACCTGTCCCCGGAATAATTCTCTCCGATTCCCAGCAGTCTTGTGATACCGCCCTCCACTATACATTCATATACAATATCGGCCTGTCCGATTCCCCACTGGTTGCCTACCGATTTAAAATTATTGAATTGGATGGCATAAGGCCGTTTGGTACCGATCTCCTCGCTTACCCACATGCCGGTCAGAAAGCTTCTCATCTCCCCCTCATGGCTTGGTTCCGGTATTGGAGTTGCTGTCGGCTCGGGCAGAACAGGCGGCTCTGTGGGGAGTATGGAGGTATCTTCATTATCATCTTCCATATCTATGTTATCCTTTGAATCCCGGCCATTGCATCCGGTTATCAGTAATGACATCATTAGTAAAAATAAGATTATGCATAATCTCTTCAAGTCGGTCAATCCCTTCTGTGAATATTATATCATTTTGGTAACTTATACGAAATGATGCTTCGCATTGATGGAGCACATATTGTTTTAAACGCTGATATATAATATCTGCCGGCATCATATCATATCCGCAGGCTCATACGATGGCAGTGCTCTGCACTGTCGGAAGCACACTCACTACATTCGGCGCCAATATGATAGCTGTCCATATTATATCATGAACATAAGACTTGTTCATAATATAATTCTTCCATTCGGAATTCATAAGAAAGCTTATACTTCCTCATCATATTATAAAATACAGATTTGAAATTCCATGGATTAATCTGCCCTGCGCGGATAATCATCGAGGAATGCCCAGTTTTTCAAGTACATTCTTTTGCTTATCCTCCATCGTAATACGCTCGTCCTCTTCCATATGATCGTAACCGAACAGATGGAACATACTGTGTGCCGTTAAAAATGCAATTTCGCGTTCTATGGTATGTCCATATTCTTCTGCCTGCAATCTTGCCCGGTCTACGGAGATAACAATGTCCCCAAGAAGCAATTCCCCTGTCTCCGGATGGAAGCTCTCTGCAGTATGTTCCTCAAAGCCCGAGAAATCTCCCGGTACCTCATATTCATTATTCGGGAAAGAGAGCACGTCCGTAGCAGAATCAATTCCTCTGTATTCCTGATTGATTTTACGGATCTCATCATCGCCGGTAAGCAATACACTGACTTCGGCCTCATAGGGACAGTCTTCATAATCCAGGCAGGCCTCGATTACCTTCTTAACAAGAGCTTCATAATTAAAATCCAATTGTTTTGCCGCTTCATATTCTATATGAAAAGTCATAATATCCTCCATGCTGCCGATGCCCGTGAATTTAGGATATGAAAGTATTTACTTTCATATTGTTTAGATATAAATTTGCCATGTGAATTATGTCTTTTATAATTCACATTATCCTCCATGCTGCCGATACTCACGAATTTGGGATGAGAAAGCTGATTATTTGTTAAATTCCTTCTGGTAGAATTCCTTTAATTTCTTAAAATCCCTTAGGGAAAGGCTGATGGCATCAAAGGTCCCCTTATCCATACGCATCTGAAAGATATTATCGATAATTTTATTGGTGGAATATCTGTGCTCATCATTCTTCTCAATATAGTCAATGGTGGATACTACACTGTCGGAAAGCATAACAATGGCTGCCTCCAGGGAACTTGGCTTATTAAATTTGATATTGTGTTCCTTTATAATCGCCTTCAATTCACCGGGAAAGGAATAATCCTCGGCGATAATCAGGCCCTCTTCGATATAATTCTTTCCTTTTAGCTTGCCGATATCATGGTACAGGCCGCCGGCATATGCCAGCATCTCATTGGCCCCGATCTCCAGTGCAGCTTTTCTCGACAGGTCGCCAATCAACAGGGAGTGCTCATATAATATCCCGGAATGCTGCTTCATCTTCTGAAGCAGCTCATTATTCGGATCACAAAGAACCTCGTAACTTGTCCTTATGACATGAGTAATCTGTGCATCCGGTAAAATTGCCGTATCCTTCTTTGATCTATTCTTTAGCTTTGGCTTAAATATTGCGGTTGCTTCGACTTTTTCCTTAAGGATTACCGCTTCTTCCGTAACAGACGGCTGAGAGTATGCTTCCAGCAATTCGCCGACGGCATTGGAATACTTGATAATTGCCCTTTTTTCCAATGCCTGGTATGCGAGGCCTAACAGGAATGCTGTCAGAAGAACTATAAATAAGCTGAATATGGACTGCAGATAATCATGATTAAGCTGGTTATCAAAGGAAAAATTATTGATGGCAAAGGATATGGTGATGTCCGAGGATAATATGATGATGGCCGCATAGATCACGGCAGACGGCTTCTTAACATATCCTGACAGCATGCATAATAGGATTGAGATTGCCAGTATCCGCAGAATATCCTCCGGCTTTTCCGTTATCATGATACCCAGCAGAAAGCATAGGTTAAAATTCATTATCAATCCTAACCTTAAATCAATCAGCATGGATATCAGCAGACCTCCGATCATCCAAAAACAAAAAATCTCAGGTTCGGGAATGATCTGCAGAAGGCTGATAGAGATAAGATAACCCAGAGTAATCGTAGTCTTAGCCAGTCTTTTATTCAGGATCCCATCTGCGTTGAACCGAATATAGAATACGGTAATCCCCGATAGCAGAAAAAGGATGATTCCAAGCTTAACTGTATTAATATCTGCATTGTTATATACTACACCGGGCAGAACTGCAGCAAGCATCGCCATAAGAGGCAGGATGGTAATTATCACCGGAACCATATTTTTCTTGCCATTACTTGTTCTCATACTGATTTCCCCTGATCTTTTCGGATTTATAATTCAACTTTCGTTCCCATCTGCGTTTTCCCTGATCCGTATTCTTTCCCGGGACACGTTTCAGCTTTTCTTCGTAATTATCATACGCTTTTACGATTTTCTGTACCAGCGGATGTCTTACTACATCCTGGCTGGTCAGATAGGAAAATCCGATATCTTCAATCTTACCCAATACTTTCAGTGCTACCTCAAGACCGGATTTGGTACCCGGCGGAAGATCCTTCTGTGTCAGGTCACCGGTGATTACCACCTTGGAGCCGAAGCCGATCCTTGTTAAAAACATCTTCATCTGTGCCGGTGTGGTATTCTGAGCCTCATCCAGGATAATGAACGCATTCTCCAGGGTACGTCCGCGCATATACGCCAACGGTGCCACTTCAATCAGGCCTTTTTCAAAATTCTTAAGATATGCCTCCGGTCCCATAATCTGATACAAGGCATCGTAGAGCGGTCTCAGATAAGGATCAACCTTACTCTGAAGGTCACCGGGAAGAAAGCCCAGCTTCTCTCCCGCCTCAATGGCGGGCCTCGTAAGGATGATCTTGCCGACCTCATCATTCTTAAAGGCTGTGATAGCCATGGCCATAGCCAGATAGGTCTTACCGGTACCGGCAGGTCCGACTCCGAATACTATCATTTTCTTACGGATTAAGTCTACGTAGGTTTTCTGTCCCAGGGTCTTAGGCTTAATCGGCTTTCCGTTGATGGTGTGGCAGATCAGATCCTTGTCTATCTCAACGATCTCCTTTTCCTTATCCTCGTAACATAATGAGATTGCATAATTAACATTCTGCTCCGTAATCTGGTTGCCTCTCTTGGACAACTCAAGCAGTTGAACAAATACACTTTTGGCCTTGGTCACATCCTCCGCAGCCCCTACAAGCTTGATTTCGCCGTTCCGTGCTATGATCGTCACATTAAAAGTCCGTTCTATAATCTTCGCATATGCATCAAATCCGCCAAATACATTCTTTTCATGCTCTGCCGGTATATCAATGATCGTCTCCACTATGCTCATCAGTCTGTGGTATCCTCCATTCGTCCTCTATTATCGTCTTGTATTCCCAGGCGGGTTCTATAACCTGAATCCTTCCTTTTGCAATACATTTATTATTTTTAATGGTTATTTTTACATTATTAGCAGTGATAACAACCCCTTGCTCCTGCAGTCGTCCCAGATACCGGTTCAGTCTTGCAGCCGCTATATCAGCCGCCTCCTCACTGGTATAGGTTTTATTTTCCTCCATATATTCTCTGGTCTTTATGGTTCCGGACCGGAACGGGAGGTAAAAGGTATTCGTGACATGGAACACATTTTCGTTTACAATTATATCATATTTGTCAAAGGAAATACTAGGATTATATAAAAATAATTTTTTACCGAATAATTGAATATAATAACCCTTTTTCGTATCTCCCGTATATAATCTGTCGACATAATCCATGCTAAACTGTTCACTGTAGTCATAATAACTCCTGCACATTATGTCAGCATCCGCAACTACAGGCTGAAGCCTCAGTATCTCGTCGAAATCTCCCTTAATGGTCAATATCCCGGATACCAGAATATCCCCTTTTTTGATCACGTCTCCTTCCTTTACCAAAGGTGTGCCCGCGCGCGTAATAATTTTGTCCACAATGGCATCCTTGGTCGCTGCCATATGGCTTGGTGCCATGGCCTTCCGGGCAGGTGCGGGCATATTCGTCTCAGTGATTTTTATAATGAGCCTGGTCCCCTTAATCTCTGCCGAGACCCATCCGATATCATTATATGTCAGACGGATGGTCTCTTCGATCTCCTGGCAGTCCACCCTATCCTTCTTAATCCCCGAATAGACGGAATTCTCCTTCAAAAATTTCAGCATGGCTTCCGGCGTATATTTGGAGCCTCCCTGAATGGAGATATCCCAGATAAAAAGTGACATTATGTATACTAATGCAATACAGATAATAATGCCGGCAAAGAAACCGATTCTCCTTCTGTACCGGTGAAACAAGAACGGAAACCCCTTTTTTTGTTTGATCTTGGGAACAATTCCGGTCTTCTTGGCGATGGGCTTCAGCTTCTTATATTCGCCTGCAATTATATGGAACTGGTATTCATTGTCTATTTGCTGCAGATCCCAAATAAATATCTTTTTATTACAGCACAGGTTGATAAACCGCTCCGGTGCAATTCCGCTCAGTCGAATCGTCAGATATCCCCGGAACCAGTTAAGCAGCTTACGTAACATGGAATTACCTCCCGACTATATAGTAGCACATCATTGATAATAAATTGCCTGGATATGCCCTGTGATTCTCATCTCATCCTCGGTAAAATACAATATATTCAGATGTTTTCCTTCAATCAGGATACGGCATGCTTTTGTTTGGATTTTTAACACATTATCGTTGAATTCAATGATTCCCTTATAGTTTTCCAGGCATAATTCATTCCTGCCCGTGGCGGTGATGATGGGCGCGCCGGCCAGAATATCCGGGGGAATATGCAGACTGTCAGAAAGTGCTTCAATGTAGGGATTTCTATCGGAGGGCTTATTCTTTTTTTTCATATTTTTCATATTTAATCCCTGATACAATGTATTCTTGGATTCTTTCTTAAATTTTTCATGGGATGATTTTAATTTCTTAGCCATCAATAACCTCCATCTGCTGCAATTAGCTGAATGAAAAGCATGTTCATGCGTTTCCTGTCAGTTGAAAAAACTTCACATACCAGCGTCCCTGCCTGCGGCTTGCCCGCAGGCTTAAATTCAACCTGTGAATTACGTCTTTTATAATTCACATTATCCGGCCTTCATTCTCCAGGATACAAAACAGGCTTCCTATAATATATCCGATCAATCTACTGATACTTAGAGTTAGTGTATGCTGTAATAATATATGAATTTTAGGCCGGTTATAGAATATCCGTATCAAGTTGCCAATAAAAACTGCCCATAAGAAGGACCGTCTTCAATGCAAGAAAAAAAGTGCCGCCTAAGAGACACTTTCCGTACAACAAAAAACTTCCGGCTCTATAATAAATGTTGGAAGTATGTTTTGCATACCCCAACATTTATTATAGAGCCAAACTTCCAAGGACTTACATTGGAAGTTTCCGTAATTCTATAGATTTACAATACTATATGTCCATCCTTCAGTATTAATATTTTATCCGCAGTATCAGCAATTTCCTTATCATGTGTAACGATAATTACGCAATAGTTTTCTTTATGGGCCAAATTACAGAGAATTTCTATGATACGTCCGCTGTTTTCACTGTCAAGATTACCCGTTGGCTCATCGGCAAATATGATCTTAGGATTACTGGCCAAGGCTCTCGCTATT
>JAFADH010000004.1 GCA_023424995.1 Bacillota bacterium
CACCGAACAGATAATAGGAAGCTTCATCAAGTCCTTCCTTCCGGGAATTGCTGATCACGGATATCTCATACTCTGTGCCCGGAATTACATAACTGCCTTCATCCGTATATACGTCCGGATCCGTTCCCCATTCCCTGCTGTCACCTTCATTGGCGGTCAGCAGATACCGCTTGCCCTCCATCGTTATGACAGCAATTCCGTCCGGCATATAAACGCCGTAAAAATCCTGGTTCGCCAGCTCCGCCCTGCCGTCTTCCAGAAGATCCAGAGCATTCTGATCCAGGCTATGGTCCTTAAAGCCCAACCCCTTAATGTCTGTAAAGGCCATAGATTCCAGATCCAATACCGCCACCGCATTTGCTTCCTGTAGGGTAACATAAGCATACCGGCTGTCCTCTGAGACGGCAATATACTCCGGCTCCAGATCAGCGGAGGGTAGTGTGTCCGGCTTTAATAATACCCGGGCATCAAGAAGCTGCTCCCTTGCTTCATCGAATTCACTAAAATCCACTATCTTTGAGGTGGTGTTCATAAGCCCGTTCGACAGCTTCACTATGGTCACCGAACCCAAGGGATCGATGGCATCATCGGAAGAATAGCCGTTTCTTGGTTCGCCCTCATCTGCTGTCAGCAGATAGTTGCCGTCCGGTGAGAAGACCACCATATCCGGCTGGACGCCCGCCTCATAATGGATGATATAATTGCCGTCATAATCAAGGATTACGATACTGCCATTGCCTGCATATTCTGTATCCTGTACGGCCAGAGCGATGATATCATATTCCGTATTAACATCCACACTGGTAATATCTCCGCAGGTAAATCCGTTCTCATTGCCAATGGTGGCAATATCCAGCCGGGCTTCGCGCGTAAGAGATATCACCCGGTCCGATGCGATCTCTTCCAGGCTGACGATATCCACCGACTGCTCGGCACCATTTACCAGATACATTTTTTGATTATCCTTATTGTACTTAACGATCTCCGCAACTCCGCCGTCCTCATTGCTTAAGCCTGTCCAATAATCGGCGGCGAGCCTCAGCCTCCCATTCTCACTGCCCTGGTTCACGTAAGCTGCTTCAGTGGCGGAGGCCGGAAGGCCGGACGCCATTCTGAAGACTAACAGCATAGCCGTAAATGATATAAACACTTTCTTTGCTTTCATGGAAATCTCCTTTCTGGGATTAAAAAATCACCTGCATTTTAATTATAAAAAGGTCCTTCTGCCGAGGGATACCATATAATGGTTAAGATTAAGTAAATTGTAATCAAATTCAGGATTTTCCGGTAAATTATCTGTAATTATGCACTATTGACAAGGACAAATCCTGTGATGTAAGATAAACTTGATCTGATTAATACTATAACCATAATGGATTTAAAAAATAAACCATAAATAATGGTCTTCCCGATGTTCGAAGGAGAATACTGTTATTTGTGGTTTTTTATCTGTCCGGTAAATGTTTCATAAGTAATAAGCTGCGTAAGGTTCAATATAATATAGTTCTAAATCCGTTAATAAGGGGAAAGAAGGGATTGCAGGATGAAGATAGCCGTATGTGTGAATCGGGAGGGTGCTACCTCGTCCCTTACAGAAAAAGGAACAGTAAGGGTATATGATAAGAGCGGCGATTTCTGGACTGTTACGGAGGAGCTTGTCTGTGAGATTGATTTTGACAAAGGGCTGGCTTGTGTCCGGAGTGAGCTTGCCGGTTTGATAAAAAGGCTGGACTCCTGCAGGGTATTCGTGGCGTCCGAGGTACATGGGCAGCTTTATTACCTATTGGAAGCCGGCGGCTTTAATTCCTATGAAGCAGAGGGAGAACCTGATTCATACCTGGATTCCGTTCTGGAGAGCGAGGTAGCGGAAGAAGCACGAAAAGTAAAACAGCAGGAAGATGCATCAGCTGCCTTCCCGGTAACCTCCGGTAAAGAAGGTGCCTACACCTTTAATCTAAAGAAAGCCCTGGCTGTGAATCCCGAGACTTCTTCGAAGAAGCTTTTAAGGCCGTTCCTTAAGAAGAAGGAATTTAAGGTGCTTGAGGTTATATGCGACCATATTCCGAGATGGTTTGATACAGAGCTGGAAGCAATGGGATTGCATCTGTTTGTAACCAAACTGGCAGAGAATGAATATAAGATATCAATAAAGACAGAGCTGCGGCACTAATCTGATGATAAGAATAAGAGAGCTCTGAAAACCCCAGAGACAGACAGGCTTGCGGGAACCGGATGCATCCCTGCAGACAGGAAGGAGGCGGTAACAATTATGAAAACATATATTACCCGATACGGTGATCTGAGAGGAATTGGCATGTATACGGCCTATAACGACGGGCAGCTGAGGGATTGCAGCCTGGAGGAGCATACCCGGTTAGATACTCCTTATGGCGTGCTGATACCCCAGTATACCTGTGATTACCGGAGAAAGAATAATTATGGGATTTCCTTCTACCCCGACGGCACCCTGCGCCGGATATCCCTGGAGCAGGCTGCTGAGATCGCCACTCCCTTGGGAACCATGCGGGCTGAACTAATTACCTTCTATCCGGGCGGCGGTCTCCGCCGTGTATTTCCCCTCAACGGGCAGCTGTCCGGTTACTGGGAGGAGAAAGATGAGTATCAGCTGGCAAAGGAGCTGACCTTCGAGCTGAGCTTTGGGCAGATTACAGCCAGGCCCATTGCAGTCAGCTTCTATGAGAGCGGACGGTTAAAGGATATTACATTCTGGCCTCAGGAGAAATTAGAACTGCAGACTCCCCTGGGCAGGATAAATGCCCGTACCGGTATCTCCCTCTATCCGGACGGCAGCTTAAGATCCCTGGAGCCGGCCTATCCCAGGAGGCTTCCCACACCCATCGGCATGCTGCTTGCCTATGACAGGAATGCCAACGGAATCTGCGGGGATGTTAATTCCTTGAATTTTACGGAGGACGGAAGCTTAAGCTCTCTGATAACCTCAGGGAATACCATCACAGTACTTGACCGTAAGGGGCAAAGCATAGCAGCCTATTCCCTGCACCAGGCTGCGGACGAGGACGGGGATCTGATATCATTTGAGACATTATCGGTAGAATTCTCAGGGGAGGATATCATTCTGAACCATAATAGCAGGTATGATATAAGAAGTCATGAATTTATTATAGGAAGATACACGGTTACCGCAATCAGCCGGTGTGATAGCTGCGAAAGCTGCAATATGCAGTGCAGCGGCTTTTAACTTGATAAACTCCTGACAGAGCTTTTCCTGTATCAAACAGGGTATTGCTTCCATGTGCGGATGCCGGACGTGGAAGCAATACCCTGTTATTTAACAGACCGACTTTTTTCTAAAGATATATCTGTGCCAAATCTATCAGGCTGATATTTTCCATCATGGAAGCTGGTCCTCCAGCCTGCCGGTAAATACGGATTTCAGACAGGATACATAAAATATCATAAAATATCGTATTGTCTCTGATTTTGTCTATTAATAGTAATATACCATGAATAATAATATATCATGAGTAATTACCCATATATAAGCTTGCAGCTCATATATGGATAATATTCCGGGTCAGCGATAGGAACGTTAAATTATGTACAAATAACATATTTTCGTAAATGTAATATTATGTAATATAATGTCGAATTAATTGACCGCTCGGTATTACCGAGCTTTTCCTATATGTTATAGACTTAGGTCTGGAGGATTCCAATGTCATGTAATAATGTAGATTCTTCCGATGCCTGGAAGAGATATACTTACTATGCATTTATCAGCTATCAGCACACGGATGAAAAATGGGCAGGATGGTTGCAGAATAAGCTGGAGACCTACAAACTGCCCTGCGTATTGCAGAAAGAACGGCGGGATATGCCACGCAGGATTACGCCCATCTTCCGTGACAAAACAGACATCACTTCAGGGCCGCTGAAGAAGACGCTGTCCCAGGAACTTGAAGCATCCAGGTACTTAATCGTCATCTGTTCTCCAAGATCCGCAAAATCCGGGTATGTAAATTATGAAGTGGAACAATTCCTGAGGATGGGAAGGCAGGACCGGATCATTCCTCTTATCATAGACGGCGAAGTGGGTGCCGGTGATACGGATAAGGAATGCTATGTACCGGCGCTGCTTTATGCGGAAGAAAGCATATTAGGTGTTAATCTGCCGAAGCTGGGCAGGAGAAAGGCCTTCCTGGCCGTCGTCGCAGCCTTATTGAACTTAAAGCTGGATATTTTGCTGGGCAGAGACAGGCTCCGGCAGAGGAAAAAGAGGCTGGTTATAGCTGCAGCGGCGGCGGTCATCCTCGTGTCCGGTATCCGTATCTGGGATTATTACTTACCGAAGACAGACTATTATTCCGATTATGTGCTCAAGTGGGGACTGCCCGAGGGGCTGTTCCCTCTGGATAAAGGCTTCTTATTCTTTGGCAGGGATGATACCGAAAGCATGGAGGGTTATTATAAGATTACGGAGGTGAAGGCTTCCAAAACCATAACTCTGAAGCACGTGAATTCAGCAGGAATTCCTGTGGGATACCCTGCCAATACGGAGCAGACCGACCGTCCCATCTCAGCGGAATACGACTATAAGATAACGGATGGAACCAAGCGTGCCGCAGAGGCAAGATATATGGACGGCCGCAATGAAGTGCAGCTTATACTTAAGTATTCCGATGACACCAGAATTGTTGATTTTACCGGCAGTGACGGAGCCAACAGCCCGATCACCTTATCCAGCAGCCTGTTCTCGGAGAACGGTATGATTGATCTGGGGAATACGGGAGCCGTCAGCTACAGCGCCATAACCCGTTATATCCATGAATATAATAAGGAAGGTTATGTTATCTCCGTGAAATTCATGAGGGATAACAGAGCTTCGGCACCGACTCCGGACCGGAACGGAATAACCGGATATGTCTGTGAGGTTGACAGCTTCGGCAGAACCGTCAGGAAGGATGTGATATATGATACCGGGCATGCCTTCCGGTATGGGAGCTTTGACAGGATACGGTACGAATATGCCGAGTCCCATGCAGGACTTGCGGCAGTGACCTATACGGATGAAAGCAACCGGCCGGTCCTCAATCCGGAGGGCTATTCAGTCAAGAAATTCCGGTATGATAAGAATGGCGGCTTAAGAAGTATTGCCTATTATGATAATAGACTGCAGCCGGTATCCGGTCCCCAGGGTTACGCCCAGATCACTATGGAATATGACGGCAGGGGATTCCTTTGGCAGGAGGCCTATTATGATGTGAACAATAAACCGGTCACGGCTGAGTTCGGTTATGCGAGGATTCTTTACGCACGGGATAAGAATGGAAATCCTACCCAGGCCAGGGTATACAATCCGGACGGTTTTCCGGTCACAGCCATGCCGAAGGACATACAAAAGTATATCAGCGGCTACTCCATCCTTCGCATGGAATATGACCAAAGCAATCTGCTGACCAGACAATCCTATTACAACAGTGACGGGGAGCCGGTGCTGTGCGGCATGGGTTATGCCGCTATGGCTTACGTATATGATGACAAAGGGAGGATTAAAGAAGCCAGCTATTATGACAGTGAGGGAAGACCCATGAAGAACATGTATGGCTTTGAAAAATTTACAAAGACATACAATGAAGCCGGTCTGACGACCGAATGGAGGTATCTTGACTCGAATGGAACTCTCATTAATAATGCCTGGGGTTATGCCGTTACTGTATGCGAGTATGACAGCAACCGGAATATCAGGACGCTTTCCTATTATAATGCCGCAGGCAAGCCGGTTCTTACTGTTAACAGGGCAGCACGCCAGGAGTACGAATGGGATGACAGGGGCGTAATGACTGCATCGAGAAATTACGATACGGAGGGAAAGCTTATTAATTCCGCCGCCGGTTATGCGGAATATAAGTACAGCTACCGGGAAGAAGAGACGCAGACCGTGAATGAATACGCCTATTACGATACTGCCGGGAATCTGGCAATCCCCGCGGGGCAGGAATGGGCAAAGCATAATATTGAATATAGCAGGGAGGGCCTGCTGATCTGCGACTGCTTCTATGATGATAATAATGAACTTACCGTATGCGGGGCGGCAGGATATGCAAAGGCCTCCTATACCTATGACCGGTGGAATAAGCTGCGCAGCATATCCTTCTATGGTGCGGATATGAAGCCGTATATTTCCCCGCTGTACGGATTTGCCACCATGGAGCTGATCTATCAGGCGAATGATTTGCCGGAGGCAAATTACTATGATGAACAGGGGATCCCGATGGAGCTTCCGCCGGGACAGAGCTTGGGATAGAGATAAGGAAGCGGCGGGATTATTGATGGTTTGACTGTCATATAATATAGAAGACTGATTATAAAAGCATCTCTGCAGCGAAGCGCACCCGGAATGCAGGTGAAATCACCCTGCACTCTAAGGCCGCTTCGGCAGGGATGCTGTCATTATATATGTCAGTATCCCTGAACAGCCCTTGTAATCACGTATATTATATGATATGTCCGGTTACAATAACTAAAGATTTGTCCGGGATAATTACTCGGTTCCGGTAACAGTACCTGTATGGAAATAAATTCGGCAAATACTTAATATTCACGAAAAAAAGTGCTTGCAAATATTTATCCCATGCAGTATAATATCTAATGTTGTGACATTGATAGCGTTGAAGCGTGAGGTTGCTGCCATAACCGGCAGGTTTTCCGTGGAGCGAAGGTCAAGTTATGAAACTGGCGACAAGTCACTGTACCGTATAACCTTCTGCATAGGCATAATATAGTGCCTTGGGCAGATAAGACGTGTGAAAAATATCATAGGATACTTATAGAAGGCAAGCTGATGACGGTTTGCCGGAATATATGGAATATGAGGATACACACGGATGAGTGTACAGTCACCACTTGTCGTACTGAAGTTAAGTGCGAAAAGGAGGCGGCTTTTTTTATGGCAAGTCAAGTAATGAGAATCACATTAAAGGCGTATGATCATCATTTAATCGATCAATCAGCTTCAAAAATCATCGATACTGTTAAGAAGACAGGATCAAAGGTGAGCGGACCTGTTCCGCTGCCCACCAAGAAGGAAGTTGTAACAATTCTGAGAGCGGTACACAAGTACAAGGATTCCAGAGAGCAGTTCGAGCAGAGAACCCACAAGAGATTAATCGATATCATCACACCTACCCAGAAGACTGTAGATGCATTATCCAGACTGGAGATGCCTGCAGGTGTGTACATCGACATCAAGATGAAAGCAAAATAAGTAATACCGGCAACACAATATTAATAAGTAGAAATCCTTAGGGTTTATATATGACCGTATATGACCGTCTAGGATGATCGCGCATAATGGGCGTCCCGCCCACAGGTGCGATCCGCTGTAGATTAACAGGAGGTAAAAGAATGAAGAAAGCGATTTTAGCAACAAAGATCGGTATGACTCAGGTGTTCGGCGAGAACGGTGAGCTGGTTCCGGTAACCGTATTGCAGGCAGGCCCTCTCTTCGTTACACAGGTCAAGACCGTGGATAACGACGGCTACGCAGCAGTTCAGGTTGGATTTGGCGATATCAGAGAGTCTCTGGTAAATAAGCCAAGAAAAGGACACTTTGCAAAAGCAGGTGTTGCGAATAAAAGACATCTTAGAGAATTCCGGTTTGAGAACTCCGCTGACTACAAGGTAGGACAGGAAATCAAGGCTGATATCTTCGCGGAAGGTGACAGAATTGATGCAATCGGCAAGACCAAGGGAAAAGGCTTCCAGGGAGCAATCAAAAGACACAACTTATCAAGAGGACCTATGAAGCACGGTTCCAAGTATCACAGACATGCAGGCTCCAACGGCTCTGCAACCACACCCGGCAGAGTATTCAAAGGCAAGCACATGCCCGGACATATGGGAGCAGTCAGAGCAACCGTACAGAATCTTGAAGTTGTGAGAATTGACGCTGCCCAGAACCTGATCCTGATCAAGGGTGCGGTTCCCGGACCTAAGAAATCCCTGGTAATGCTGAAAGAAACAGTGAAGAAATCAAACTAGAGCTTTAAGAAAGGAGGAACACTAGAATGGCAAATGTTAAAGTTTATAATATCGAAGGCAAGGAAGTTGGCAGCTTAGAGCTTAACGACGCAGTCTTCGGAGTAGAGATAAATGATCATCTGGTTCATCTGGCAGTTGTTCAGCAGTTAGCGAACAAGCGTCAGGGAACACAGAGCGCTAAGACCCGCGCCGAAGTAAGAGGCGGCGGAAGAAAGCCCTGGAGACAAAAAGGAACCGGTCATGCTAGACAGGGTTCAACCAGATCCCCTCAGTGGAAGGGCGGCGGCGTAGTATTCGCTCCCAAGCCGAGAGACTATTCCTTCAAGATGAACAGGAAGGAGAAGGCTCTTGCAATCAAATCAGCATTAACCTCAAGAGTAAATGAATCCAAATTCGTAGTTCTTGACAGCTTAAGCTTTGATGAGATTAAGACCAAGAAGATGAAGGCAGTTCTTGACAGCTTCAAGTTAGAGAAGGCATTGGTGGTTATCGGAGAGAAGAATGATAACGTACAGCTTTCCGCAAGAAACCTTCCGAAGGTAAGAACCGTATTAACGAACTCCATTAACGTATACGACATCCTGAAGTATGATACTCTGGTGTTGACAAAGGATGCGGTAGCAAAGATTGAGGAGGTGTACGCATAATGGCAGATTTAAAATATTATGATGTCATCATTGAACCAATCG
Source organism: Bacillota bacterium (assembly GCA_023424995.1). Lineage (GTDB taxonomy): Bacteria > Bacillota > Clostridia > Lachnospirales > Lachnospiraceae > Mobilitalea. The sequence goes on from JAFADH010000004.1 coordinate 8,712, forward strand.
TAACTGAGAAGAGTATGAGCACCATGGGTGAGAAGAAATACCAGTTCTCGGTTCGCCCCGAAGCTACAAAGAGTCAGATTAAAGAAGCTGTTGAGAAGATGTTCACCGGAGCTAAGGTAGCGAAGGTCAACACCATGAACCTGGACGGTAAGACCCGCAGACGCGGCAACACCTACGGCAAGACCTCCAAGATTAAGAAAGCAATCGTTCAGTTAACAGCTGACAGCGCTGAGATCGAGATCTTCTCAGGTCTGTAAAAACTGCGGATGAGAAAGCCATTTGCATTGGGTACTAACATGTACTGTGAGATGACAATACAAACTATTCACAGAACATAACGAACTAAAGTTCGTATGAAAGGAGCGCACATCATGGGAATTAAAACCTATAACCCATATACACCTTCCAGAAGACACATGACTGGTTCTGATTTTGCAGAGATTACAGCATCAAAGCCTGAGAAATCATTGGTTGTGTCCCTGAATAAGAATTCGGGACGTAACAATCAGGGTAAGATCACTGTCAGACACCAGGGTGGCGGTTCTAGAAGAAAATATAGAATTATCGATTTTAAAAGAAGAAAAGACGGTATTCCGGGAACGGTTGTAACAATCGAATACGATCCCAACAGAACAGCTAATATCGCATTGGTCAACTACGCAGACGGCGAGAAGGCGTATATCCTTGCTCCTAACGGTCTGACCGTAGGAACCAAGATCATGAACGGTGAGAATGCCGAAATAAAAGTAGGCAACTGCTTACCTCTTCAGAATATTCCGGTAGGTACTCAGATCCACAACATCGAGTTATATCCCGGCAAAGGCGCACAGCTGGTACGTGCGGCAGGCAACTCCGCACAGCTGATGGCTAAGGAAGGCAAATATGCCACCTTAAGACTTCCCAGCGGCGAGATGAGACTTGTTCCCATCATCTGCAGGGCAACCATCGGTCAGGTGGGCAATATCGACCACGAGCTTGTTAATGTGGGCAAGGCAGGACGTAAGCGTCACATGGGCATCAGACCTACCGTACGCGGTTCCGTAATGAACCCTAACGACCATCCTCACGGCGGTGGTGAAGGCAGGACCGGTATCGGCCGTCCGGGCCCGGTTACACCTTGGGGTAAACCTGCACTTGGTCTTAAGACAAGAAAGCATAACAAGAAATCCAATAAGCTTATCGTAAGAAGAAGAGACGGTAAAGCGATCAAATAGGAGGTAGAATACATGGGTCGTTCACTTAAAAAGGGACCGTTTGCTGATGATCATTTATTGAAAAAAGTAGATGCGCTGAATAAGTCCGGTGACAAAACCGTAATTAAGACTTGGTCACGCCGTTCCACTATTTTCCCGCAGATGGTTGGACATACAATTGCGGTTCATGACGGTAAGAAGCATGTTCCGGTATATGTAACAGAAGATATGGTTGGTCACAAGCTTGGTGAGTTTGTCGCTACCAGAACCTATAGAGGTCACGGAAAAGACGAGAAGAAAACAAGAAGATAATGCCCAGGCATTAGATGGAAGGAGGTTCATCCATGGCGAAAGGACATAGATCCCAGATAAAGAGAGAAAGAAATGAGCAGAAGGACAACAGAGCGAGCGCAAAGCTATCCTTTGCAAGAATATCTGTGCAGAAGGCTTGTTTCGTATTAGACGCCATTCGTGGTAAGGATGTACAGACAGCACTTGGTATCCTGGCATATAATCCGAGATACGCATCCGCTGTTATTGAAAAATTATTAAAATCAGCTGTTGCAAACGCTGAAGTTAAGAATATGGACGCTGCGAAGCTTTACGTTGATGAATGTTTTGCTAACCAGGGACCGATTATGAAGAGAATCAGACCCAGAGCACGAGGCACAGCTTATCGCATCGAGAAGAGAATGTGTCATATCACTGTAGTGCTTAATGAGAGATAAGGAGGGCAATAATGGGACAAAAGGTTAATCCTCATGGCTTAAGAGTCGGAGTTATAGGTGATTGGGACTCCAGATGGTACGCTGAAGCGGATTTTGCTGACAATCTCGTAGAAGATTACAACATTAGAAAATTCCTTAAGAAGAAGTTATACAGCGCAGGAATTTCCAAGATCGAGATTGAGAGAGCATCCGACCGTTTAAAAATAATTATCTTCACTGCAAAGCCCGGTGTAGTAATCGGCAGAGCAGGATCAGAAATCGAAGCTTTAAAGGGTGAAGTTGCAAAGTATACAAATAAAAAGTTAAATCTTGAAATCAAGGAAATCAAGAAGCCCGATCTTAATGCACAGTTAGTGGCAGAGAATATCGCGTCGCAGCTTGAGAACCGTATTTCCTTTAGAAGAGCTATGAAATCAGTAATGTCCAGAACCATGAAGTCTGGTGCTAAGGGAATTAAAACTGCTGTTGCAGGACGTCTTGGCGGCGCTGATATGGCTCGTACTGAGTTCTACAGTGATGGAACTATCCCGTTGCAGACCTTACGTGCGGACATTGATTACGGATTTGCAGAAGCAACTACCACCTACGGTAAGACAGGCGTTAAGGTATGGATCTATCTTGGTGAAGTGCTTCCTGTCAAAGCAGCAAAAGCAGAAGGGAGCGATAACTAATGTTAATGCCTAAGAGAGTAAAACGCCGTAAGCAATTCCGCGGCAGTATGGCCGGTACGCCATGCAGAGGCACTACAATTAACCAGGGCGAATACGGACTTGTAGCATTAGAGCCCTGTTGGATCAAGTCAAACCAGATCGAAGCAGCCCGTATCGCTATGACTCGTTTCACAAAGCGTGGCGGTAAAGTATATATTAAGATATTCCCAGATAAGCCTGTGACAACAAAGCCTGCTGAGACCCGAATGGGTTCCGGTAAAGGCTCCCTGGAGTACTGGGTAGCTGTTGTAAAGCCGGGTCGTGTAATGTTTGAAATTGCAGGTATTCCTGAGGAGATAGCAAGGGAAGCATTACGTCTCGCTATGCACAAATTGCCGGTGAAATGCAAGATCGTTTCCCGTGCAGATTTAGAAGGCGGTGAAAACAGTGAAAATTAATAAATATCTCGAAGAGCTGAAGTCAAAGTCAGCAGTAGAATTAAATCAGGAATTAGTAGCTGCGAAGAAGGAACTTTTTAACCTGAGGTTCCAGAATGCTACCAATCAGTTAGATAACACAAGCAGAATTAAGGAAGTCAGAAAGAACATTGCCAGAATACAGACTGTTATTTCTGAACTTTCCAGGGCTTCTAAATAATTTTGGATCGTAAGGTTCATCCATAGGGTGAATACCCGCGGTCACGGAAAGGAGTATCGTTGTGGAGAGAAATTTAAGAAAAGTTCGTATTGGCAAGGTAGTAAGCGACAAGATGGATAAGACAATCGTTGTAGCGGTAGTTGACAACGTAAAGCATCCTTTGTATGGTAAGATCGTTAAGAGAACATACAAGCTGAAGGCGCATGATGAGAACAATGAGTGCAACATCGGAGATAGAGTAAAAGTTATGGAAACAAGACCCTTATCCAAGGATAAGAGATGGAGACTTGTGGAGATCGTTGAAAAAGTGAAGTAATCCCCTCCTGTCCCAAAACGATTATACTGAAAGGAGTATTATCATGATTCAAGCTGAAACCAGACTTAGAGTTGCCGACAATACCGGTGCCAAAGAGATTCTTTGCATCAGAGTACTTGGCGGTTCAACCAGAAGATATGCGAATATAGGCGATATCATCGTTGCTGCGGTTAAAGATGCAACACCAGGCGGTGTTGTTAAGAAGGGCGATGTTGTTAAAGCTGTTGTGGTTCGTACCGTTAAGGGAGCACGCCGTAAAGATGGTTCCTACATTAGATTTGATGAGAATGCTGCCGTAATTATTAAGGAAGATAAGAATCCCAAGGGAACACGTATCTTTGGACCGGTAGCGAGAGAATTGAGAGAGAAGCAGTTCATGAAGATCGTTTCTCTAGCACCAGAAGTATTATAGGGAGGTGTCGACAATATGGCTATGACAAAGATTAAGAAGAATGATCACGTGAAAGTGATCACCGGCAAGGATAAAGGCAAAGAAGGCAAGGTGCTCGCTGTAGAAGAAGGCAAGGTAATCGTGGAAGGTGTCAATACCGTATCCAAGCACAGCAAGGCAAGCCAGAAGAATCCCAAAGGCGGAATTATCCATCAGGACTCGCCGATCGAAGCATCAAACGTAATGTTAGTGTATAAGGGCAAGCCCACCAGAGTTGGTTTTAAGACCATTGAGACCAAGAAGGGACCTAAGAAAGTACGTTTTGCAAAGACATCCGGCGATGTAATTGATTAATTCAGAGAGGAGGAACGTTTTCGTTGGCTAGATTAAAAGAATTTTATAAAAATGAAATAGTAGCCGGCATGACAAAGAAGTTCGGTTATAAGAACATTAATGAAGTGCCGAAGATCAATAAAATTGTCATCAACATGGGTGTTGGTGAGGCTAAGGACAACGCGAAGGTCTTAGAGACGGCGATTAAGGATATGGAGATTATCGCAGGTCAGAAGGCGGTTGTTACCAAGGCAAGGAAATCCATTGCTAACTTTAAGCTCAGAGAGGGTATGTCAATCGGATGTAAAGTAACCTTAAGAGGCGAGAAGATGTATGAATTCGCTGACCGTCTCATCAATTTAGCATTGCCCCGCGTACGTGACTTTAGAGGTATCAACCCGAATGCATTCGACGGCAGAGGTAATTACTCCCTTGGTATCAAGGAGCAGCTGATCTTCCCTGAGATCGAATACGATAAGGTTGATAAGGTGAGAGGTATGGATATTATCTTCGTTACCACCGCTAAGACAGATGAAGAAGCTCGTGAACTGTTAACCCAATTCGGTATGCCGTTTAGAAAATAGAGGAGGTATTTCCATGGCTAAAACGTCAATGAAAGTAAAACAGCAACGTACGCAGAAATTCTCCACTAGAGAATATAACCGTTGCAGAATTTGTGGCCGTCCGCATGCTTATTTAAGAAAATACGGAATCCGCAGAATTTGTTTTCGTGAATTAGCGTATAAAGGACAGATACCAGGCGTGAAGAAAGCTAGCTGGTAAGAGTTAAGAAAGGAGGCAAATTAAATGACAATGAGCGATCCCATTGCAGATATGCTTACAAGAATCCGTAATGCAAATACTGCGAAACATGATACAGTAGATATACCTGCTTCAAAGATGAAAGTTGCTATTGCCGACATCCTCGTAAAGGAAGGCTATGTTAAGAAGTATGAGATCGAGGAAGTAGAAAGCTTTAAGACCATCCATATTACCTTAAAATATGGTAAAGATAAAAATGTTAAGATTATAACAGGACTGAAGAGAATATCCAAACCGGGTCTTCGTGTATATGCAAGCAGGGAAAATCTGCCCAAGGTTCTCGGAGGCTTAGGAGTGGCAATCATTTCTACCAATAAAGGCGTTATCACCGACAGAGAAGCCAGAGAATTAAACGTAGGCGGCGAGGTTCTCGCATTTATCTGGTAGGAGCCGGTATCGGGAATTGATTGCCGGCGAGGTAATTAATCAATACAAATGAGGTATTTACATTAGAGTTGTTTGGCGGTCTGAGAGAGTTACCGGAGCTCATATCGCATATTAATCATAGGAGGTGCGGGCATGTCACGTATAGGAAGAATGCCTATCGCTATTCCTGCAGGAGTAACTGTAGATATAGCAGAAAATAACAAGGTGACCGTTAAGGGTCCCAAGGGAACATTAGAAAGAGTATTACCCACCGAGATGCAGATCAAGGCAGAGGGTTCCGAAATAACCGTAACAAGACCCAATGATTTAAAGAGAATGAAGTCCTTGCACGGTCTGACCAGAACATTGATCAACAATATGGTGGTGGGCGTTACCGCCGGCTATCAGAAGGTTCTTGAGATCAACGGTGTCGGTTACAGAGCTGCGAAGGCAGGCAAGGAATTGACATTAACATTAGGATACTCCCATCCGGTTGTTATGACTGATCCGGAAGGATTAGAAGCCGTTCTGGAAGGTCAGAACAAGATCACTGTTAAAGGAATCGATAAAGAAAAGGTTGGCCAATACGCCGCTGAAATCAGAGCAAAGAGAGCACCGGAGCCTTATAAGGGCAAAGGTATTAAGTATGCTGACGAAGTGATCAGGCGCAAGGTTGGTAAGACCGGTAAGAAATAAGGGAGGAGTGAAATTACATGGTTAAGAAAATTTCAAGAACTGAAATTCGTGTTAAAAAGCATTTAAAATTACGTAATCGTTTCACAGGTACTCCTGAGAGACCGCGCCTGGCTGTATTTAGAAGCAACAATCACATGTATGCACAGATTATTGATGATACGGTCGGCATGACATTAGTAGCAGCCTCCACGCTTGAGAAGAATGTTAAGGCTGAGCTTACGAAGACCAATGATGTCGCAGCAGCAGCATACTTAGGATCAGTTATCGCAAAGAAAGCATTGGATAAGGGAATTAAGACTGTTGTCTTTGATAGAGGCGGCTTCATATATCAAGGAAAAGTAAAGGCATTGGCAGATGCAGCTCGCGAAGCTGGTCTGGAATTCTAAGCAAGGAGGAAAACACATGAAACGTACAATCGTTGATCCCAGTCAACTGGAGTTGGAAGATAAAGTAGTATCAATCAAGCGTGTAACAAAGGTTGTAAAAGGTGGTCGTAACTTTAGATTCACAGCTCTGGTTGTGGTTGGTGACAAGCACGGACACGTTGGCGCAGGCTTAGGAAAAGCAACTGAAATTCCCGAAGCGATCCGTAAGGGCAAGGAAGATGCAATCAAGAAGCTGGTAAGCCTTCCCATTGATGAGAACGGCAGTGTACCCCATGACTTTATCGGAAAGTTCGGCAGCGCGACCGTATTGCTGAAGCGTGCACCTGAAGGTACCGGTATCATCGCCGGCGGTCCGGCCCGTAACGTACTTGAGCTGGCAGGCTTTAAGAATATCCGTACCAAGTCACTTGGTTCCAACAATAAGCAGAACGTAGTTCTCGCTACCATTGAAGGATTAAGCCAGTTGAAGACCCCTGAGGAAGTAGCTAGGCTTCGTGGTATTCCCGTTGAACAGTTATTAAAATAATAGGAGGGTGCTATAATGGCAGGTAAATTAAAAGTAACATTAGTGAAATCCACAATCGGCGCCATTCCCAAACACAAAGCAACGGTAGAGGCATTGGGTTTAAAGAAGACCAATAAGACCGTAGAGAAGCCGGACAATGCTGCGATAAGAGGAATGCTCGATCAGGTTAGACACTTAGTAAAGGTAGAAGAAATATAATTGCCAAAAGAAGGAGGTGCACGACATGAATTTATCAGAATTGAAACCGGCAGTCGGTTCCAAACATAACGATAATTTCAGAAGAGGACGTGGTCACGGTTCGGGTAACGGCAAGACAGCCGGTAAGGGACACAAGGGCCAGAAAGCTCGTTCCGGAGCTCCGAGAACTGGATTTGAAGGCGGTCAGATGCCTTTATACAGAAGAATTCCGAAGCGTGGTTTCCATAACAGAAATACAAAAGAAATTGTTGCAATTAACTTGGACGTATTGAACAGATTTGAAGACGGTGCTACAGTAACAGTTGATTCATTAATAGAAACAGGAGTTATCAAAAACCCTAGAGATGGTGTAAAGATTCTCGGACACGGCGAATTAACGAAGAAGCTTGAGGTTAAAGTTAATGCATTTAGCGCCAGTGCAATAGAGAAGATACAGGCTCTTGGTGGAAAAGCTGAGGTGGTATAATGTTTAGAACACTGCGAAATGCATTCAAAGTTAAGGATATAAGAACAAGGTTAATATACACTATCGTAGCTATTGTAATAGTAAGATTAGGTACGTTACTGCCGGCACCGGCTATCAGCAGGGATTATACCAATTCCATATTTAATTCCGATGCTTTAGGCTTTTTTAACAGCTTAACCGGTGGTTCCTTTACAAACTTGTCTATTTTCGCATTAAGTATCACACCATATATTTCATCATCCATTATCGTACAGCTTCTGACCATTGCCATCCCCAAGCTGGAGGAGATGCAAAAAGAGGGCGAGGACGGTAAGAAAAAGCTTAATGAGTTAACCAGATATCTGACCGTTGCTTTAGCTGTTGTTGAATCGGCAGCTATGGCAATCGGTTTTGGCAGTTCAGGCGCATTGGAAGGCGGCTTGACCTTTACCAATTTGATCGTTGTTGTTGCATCCTTCACTGCAGGCTCCACATTCTTAATGTGGGTCGGTGAGAGGATTACAAAGAACGGTATCGGTAACGGTATCTCCGTAATCCTGGCAGTTAACATTATCTCCAGATTTCCTCATGACCTGATCAATATTGTAAGAACCTATGTACAGGGACAGTCAGTAGTCCGTGCAATCCTTGCGATTCTGGTCATTATCCTGATTATTATTGCATTAGTAGTCATGGTAATTCTCTTGCAGAATGCACAGAGAAGGATTCCTGTGACTTATGCTAAAAAAGTACAAGGAAGAAAGATGGTAGGCGGACAAACTTCCCATATTCCTCTGAAGGTAAATACCGCAGGTGTTATCCCTGTGATCTTTGCCAACTCCTTAATGTCCTTCCCGGTAGTAATCGGTTCCTTCTTCGGTGTATATCCGGAGAGAGCATACTTCTGGCCCAAGGTAATGAAGGTATTAAGCCAGAACCAGTGGTTCGATATAGACAGCTGGGGAGATTTCAAGTACAGCATCGGTGTTATCCTTTATATTGTACTTACTGTTTTCTTCGCGTTTTTCTATACTTCAATCACCTTCAATCCGATTGAGGTATCCAATAACATGAAGAAACAGGGCGGCTTCATCCCGGGTATCCGTCCCGGCAAGCCAACAACCGAGTATCTGACCAAAGTATTGAATAATATCATCTTCATCGGAGCCGTGGGCTTAGTAATCGTATGCCTGATACCGATCGTATTCTCAGGTGTCTTCGCTGTGAACTTCAGCTTTGGCGGAACCTCCCTGATCATTATCGTTGGTGTTGTTATCGAGACAATCAAGCAGATTGAATCACAGTTGTTAGTACGCCACTACAAGGGATTCCTAAATGACTAAATACAATTCCGCTGTAAGGTGAAAATCTTGCAGCGGGATATTGTGGTTTAAAGATAGTTACAGATTATGGGATTTCAGCTATTTATTTGTATCGACTTAAAGGAGTAGGATCATGAAGATAATTATGTTAGGAGCACCGGGAGCAGGAAAAGGTACCCAGGCTAAGAGACTGGCTGCAAAGTATGGTATTCCCCATATCTCCACCGGTGATATCTTCCGTGCCAATATCAAAAACGGCACCGAGCTTGGCCGAAAGGCGAAGGTATTCATGGACCAGGGCTTACTGGTTCCGGATGAACTGGTGGTGGATCTGATCATGGACCGCTTTGCAGAGCCTGATTGTGAGAAGGGCTATGTACTGGACGGCTTCCCCAGGACCATTCCCCAGGCGAAGGCACTGGATGAAGCACTGACTAAGAACGGTGATGCCGTGGAATACGCGATTGATGTGGATGTCCCTGATGATAATATCATCGCGCGCATGTCCGGAAGAAGAGCCTGTGTCAGCTGCGGAGGAACCTATCATCTGGTAACCATCCCGCCCAAGAAGGAAGGCATCTGCGATGTCTGCGGAGGGGAACTGATTCTCCGTGAGGATGATAAGCCGGAGACCGTAGAGAAACGGCTTAAGGTATACCATGAACAGACTCAGCCCCTTATTGAGTATTATAAGGAAAAGGGAATACTGAGGTCCGTAGACGGAACCCGGGATCCTGAAGCTGCCTTTGAACAGATAGTAAAGATTATAGAAGCATAGAGCATAAGCGACGAAGGCGTCTGCAACGACAGACCCTTCCTGACAGGATAGAGGACAGAAAGGAAGAGATACCATGCCAATAAGTATTAAGTCAGAGAAGGAGATCGGGCTGATGAGGGAATCCGGAAGGATACTGGCTCAGGTTCTAAAGGAGCTGCAGGCCATGGTTCGACCCGGAATCTCCACCTTGGATATCGATAAGAAGTGTGCGGAGTTGATCAAGGGCTTCGGCTGTATTCCTTCCTTTCTTAACTATAATGGATATCCCGCTTCCGTATGTATCTCCGTGAATGACCAGGTAGTACACGGCATCCCCAGTAAGACCAGAATCTTACGGGAGGGTGATATCGTAAGCCTGGACTGCGGTGTTATCTATAAGGGCTTCCATTCCGATGCCGCAAGAACCGTGCCGGTGGGCGAGATTACGAAGGAAGCGAAGCAGCTGATCGATATAACCAGACAGAGCTTCTATGAAGGTATAAAGCATGCAAGGGCCGGTCACCATCTGCATGAGATATCGGAAGCGATCCAGACTTATGTGGAAGGCTACGGGTATTCTGTGGTCAGGGATTTGGTAGGGCATGGAATAGGTAGAAATCTTCATGAAGAGCCGCAGATACCAAATTTCAAGCAGAAAAGAAGAGGACCGCTCCTGGAAGCAGGTATGACGCTGGCGATCGAACCCATGATCAATGCCGGAAGGTACGATGTGTACTGGGAGGATGATGACTGGACGGTGGTAACCGCGGACGGATCCCTCTCCGCACACTATGAGAACACGGTACTGATCACAGACGGTGAGCCTGAATTGTTCACCCTGGGAGCAGAAGAATAACCGGAGGAAGGTTACCTTTCGAATGGATGATTTTGTAATTGGCAGCTTTGCCGCAGCTGCTGCAGGACATGATACGGGAAAATGTTATGTAATATTTCACATGGACAGTGAATATGTATATTTAGTGGACGGCAGAAGTAGAACGATAGAACGGCCGAAGAAGAAAAAAAAGAAACATATAATCCTGCGATCGGCTGCAGATCACATACTGGCTGATAAAATAAGAGATAAGTCAGTAACAAATGAAGAAATCAAAAGAGCAATCAAACAAATTCTAAGTAAGGAGGACATTGGATGTCAAAAACGGATGTTGTTGAAATCGAAGGAACAGTAATAGAGAAATTACCTAATGCCATGTTCCAGGTTGAGCTTGAGAACGGACACAGAGTATTGGCGCACATCAGCGGTAAGCTTCGTATGAACTTTATTAAGATCGTACCCGGCGATAAGGTTACATTGGAACTGTCACCCTACGACCTGACCAAGGGAAGAATTATCTGGAGAGATAAATAGGATAAGTAAATTGAGAGATCAATTTCTTATAGAGGCAGGAGCTTGATGTACTTAAGATCCTGCAAGCATTTTCTAAAAAATTGCTTGCTATTATTTTACTGCGGTGATATAATAGTAAACGGACTTTTTTGAAAGGGGTGAATTACTGTGAAAGTAAGGTCATCAGTAAAACCGATTTGCGAAAAATGCAAAATCATTAAAAGAAAGGGTGCTATCAGAGTTATCTGCGTAAACCCTAAGCACAAACAAAGACAAGGCTAATATACAATAGTTCGGGTACCTCATACTCGTTATTGTTTTATATAATGTATTCCCGCTTCTATAGGGCGGCCAGCACAATCTGTATTCAGCAGTTGTGGCAGCCGCGGCTGTATTGGTGTTTTGGAATACTTTAAGCCTTCCGTAACCTGCTTTAGGTTATTGAAGGCTTAGGCACCTTGCTTTTTGTGTTACAATCTTTCCTTATGTTATTCCGGGCAGGAACTGCTATTCCTTAGGATCAGCGAGGTTAAGCCCAGGGGATACGCATAGGACATTGTGATATTGTGGGCAGCCATACGGACCCATCTAATCCGGTATGGACCTGTCTTAAGAACCGTGCCGTCATCACGGATTCTTAGCTGCAAGCTGATTGTCTTGCCAGTCACAATTTAAAGCGGCTGATGTGAATACAGAGAATTACAGGTAATACAGGACATATAGCATGCCGGAGACAGCAGGCTGTGCCGGTTATTACAGGTAATCCCCGTATCACAGAATCACTTGGCTGCCGGCGGAGGCCGGTCAGTCAGACAAAACAATATTTTAGGAGGTTAAAAAATCACATGGCTCGTATCAGTGGTGTAGATTTACCAAGAGAGAAACGTGTAGAGATCGGACTTACCTATATCTATGGTATCGGCAGGGCAAGTTCAAACCGCATTCTTGCACAGGCGAATGTTAATCCCGACACTCGTGTCAGAGACTTAACAGACGAAGAAGTGAGCAGGATCCGCGATATAATCGATGAGACACAGCAGGTTGAGGGTGAATTAAGAAGAGAAATCGCGCTCAATATTAAGAGACTTCAGGAAATTGGATGCTACAGAGGTATCCGTCATAGAAAGGGACTTCCGGTTCGCGGTCAGAAGACCAAGACTAATGCAAGAACAAGAAAAGGTCCCAGAAGAACTGTTGCTAACAAGAAGAAATAGGTAACAGGATTAAAGGTATGAATCATCCCGCATAAACATGCGGCAGACTTCATGCTAAGTAGATATCTTGATTAATCCAATAGGAGGGTTTGTTAGATGGCTAAGAAAACAGCATCATCAGCATCTAAAAAAGTGACTAAAAAGCGTGTCAAGAAGAACGTCGATCGTGGACAGGCACACATTCAGTCATCTTTTAATAATACAATTGTTACGCTGACGGATTCCGAAGGCAACGCACTTTCTTGGGCAAGTGCCGGCGGATTAGGTTTCAGAGGTTCCAGAAAGTCTACTGCATATGCAGCACAGATGGCAGCTGAGACAGCAGCAAAGGCAGCACTTGTTCACGGTTTAAAATCCGTAGAGGTTATGGTTAAAGGACCCGGACAGGGCCGCGAAGCAGCAATCCGTGCGCTTCAGGCATGCGGTATTGAAGTAACAAGCATTAAGGACGTGACACCGGTTCCTCATAACGGCTGCCGTCCTCCCAAGCGAAGAAGAGTCTAATTAAGGAGGTATATTACGATGGCAAGAGATATGAGCCCGGTATTAAAAAAATGTAGATCCCTTGGTCTGGAACCTGCTTATTTAGGTATTGATAAGAAATCCAACAGAACTTCCAGGAGAGCAGGCAAGAAGGTAAGTGAATACGGCGCACAATTAAGAGAGAAGCAGAAGGCAAAGTTTATCTATGGTATGTTGGAGCAGCCTTTTAGAAATTTATTTGCACGAGCAAAGAAGATAAAGACCGGTACGACAGGTGAGAACCTGATGACACTGTTAGAGTTAAGACTTGACAATGTTATGTTCCGTCTGGGTTACGGAAGAACCAGAAAAGAAGCAAGACAGATTGTAGATCACAAGCACGTATTGGTAAACGGCAAATGTGTGAACATCCCCTCCTATACATTAAAAGCAGGCGATACGATCGAAATCAAGGAGAAATTCAAAAATACACAGAGATATAAGGATGTCTTTGAGGTAACAGACGGAAGAACCGTACCTGCATGGCTTGAATCAAATCACGAGACCTTTACAGGTGTTGTTAAGGAAATTCCTACAAGAGACCAGATTGATGTTCCGGTTAACGAAGTGTTAATTGTCGAGTTGTATTCCAAATAATTAGGAATAGGAAACTCATAAAACCCAGAAGGAGGGTCCTGTTGTGTTTGATTTTGAAAAACCCAAAATAGAGATTGCAGAAATTTCCGAAGATAAGAAATTTGGACGTTTTGTAGTAGAACCTCTGGAGAGAGGCTATGGTACAACCTTAGGCAATTCCCTTAGAAGAATTATGCTTTCTTCTCTGCCGGGTTCTGCTGTAAGCCAAATTAAGATTGACGGTGTTGTTCATGAATTCAGTGTCGTTTCCGGTGTTAAGGAAGACGTTACTGAGATCATCATGAATATAAAAAGCTTAGCAATCAAGAACACAAGCGATACGAACGAACCTAAGACTGCATACATTGAGGCTGAAGGCGAGGTTGTAGTGACAGCAGGGGATATACAGGCTGACCCGGATATCGAGATACTCAATCCTGATCAAGTAATCGCTACCTTATGCGGCGGTCCGGATAGCAGGCTTTACATGGAGCTGACTATCACCAACGGAAGAGGTTATGTAAGCGCTGACAAGAATAAGAATGATGATCTGCCCATCGGTGTGATACCGATCGACTCCATCTATACTCCTGTTGAGCGTGTCAACCTGACCGTTGAGAATACCCGTGTGGGTCAGATTACTGACTTTGACAAGCTTACGCTTGACGTATATACCAACGGAACCTTAATTCCGGATGAAGCAGTAAGTCTTGCAGCCAAGGTATTAAGTGAGCATCTGAATTCCTTCATCGATCTGTCCGAGCATGCTAAGACTGCAGAGATCATGGTTGAAAAAGAGGACAATGAGAAAGAGAAAGTCCTCGAGATGAATATCGACGAACTGGAATTATCCGTTCGTTCCTATAACTGCTTAAAGAGAGCGGGCATCAATACGGTAGAAGAGCTTACCAACAAGACTGCAGAAGATATGATGAAGGTAAGAAACCTTGGACGCAAGTCCCTGGAAGAAGTACTTGCAAAATTAAAAGAGCTTGGGTTATCATTAAACCAGAGCGATGAATAGTCCCGTAAGATAGTGTAATAATGTTTAAAGGAGGGAAACAAATGGCAGGTTATAGAAAACTTGGAAGAACCTCTAGCCAGAGAAAGGCTCTGCTGAGGAACCAGGTAACGAATTTATTATATAACGGTAAAATTGTTACAACCGAAGCTAAGGCAAAAGAGATCCGCGGCATAGCTGAAGGAATGATTGCGCTTGCTGTTAAAGAGAGAGACAACTTTGATACCGTAGAAGTTACGGCGAAGGTTGCGCGCAAGGATAAAGACGGTAAGAGAATTAAGGAAGTTGTGAACGGTAAGAAGGTTACCGTATACGATGAAGTTAAGAAGACCATCAAGAAGGATCAGCCTTCCCGTATCCATGCCAGGAGACAGATGACGAAGTTCCTCTATCCCGTTACCGAGGTTCCGGCAGAGAACGCAGGCAGGAAAAGAAATACCAAGGAGATCAGCTTATCCGATAAGTTATTCGAGGAGATCGCTCCGAAGTATGCAAACCGTAACGGCGGTTATACCAGAATCGTGAAGATCGGACCCCGCAAGGGCGATGCAGCGATGGAAGTATTGATCGAGTTAGTATAATACACCATACCATATGCGGTGCAAGCCGAGATTATAAACAAGGGGCTGCCGCAAAATAAAGATTTGATAGTAATTCAAGCAAAAATAGTATTTAAATTATAAGAAATGAGCTTTGAAAGGGGTTTATAATACCACTCAAAGCTCATTTTTGTATATCGCTTTACAGCAAGGCTATTTTACGACAGCCTCTTTATTCAGTACATGGGCATGATCTTCTCAATCTCGAACTGGGAGTTGATCGCCAGCCAGAGCTGCGTCTGGTAAAGGGTGATATTCCATATGCCAGAGCCGCCTAATTGATAGGAGGTTATGAGCCTGAGCAGGGAATTGATGCTTCTGGCATCGATGAACCATACCACGTGCAATATATTATTGCCATATCGGTTAATGGTATAGAAATAAAAAGGAGTCTGCGATACTTCATCGAACTGAATCGTGGCTCTGAAACCGGCCGCCATATTGATGGCCCGCTCAAAGGTAAGGGAATATACCGTACTGAAGCCTGCCGAATATGGCAGCTCCCAGTCATATCCTATGGTTGGAATGCCGACGATCACATTATCCGGCGGGATATACTGCAATAGATAATCAATAAATACGTTAAGATTATAGATGGAGGTTACCGGAGACGGAGGATTAATATTAGTAGCCCATTGGTAATGCATGAAGATGATATTCTGGGCAAAGCTGTTCAGGACAGTATAATCGACACTTTCAAAGGTGACGCCGTTGGGAGTGGATCTAATATTCGGATTGACGGTTACAAATACCTGATAACCTGCCTCATTCAGCCGCGCGGTTATATTTCTGAGATAGTCTTCATAAAGATTGATATTGGACACATTGACATACTGGAGGGAGATATTGACACCGCTATATCCCTTTTCCCGCAATATTATGAGTATATTATCGATGTATCGTTCCTGGAAAGCCTGATTGAGCAAAAGATCGTATTCGACGCCGACATTCGCTTCACCCTGAATGGACAAGGTAGTGATAAGCATCAGCGGAACCACATAATAAGCCCTGGCCATCTGAATGACTTCGGAATCATCATAATATGTGATGATCTCACCTTCTGCGGTGGCAGTATAGTTTAATACGGACAGATAGGTCAGGGAGGGTAAGGTTTTACGAAGAGTCGTCCGATTTATATAAGGTACGGTATTCCCGTGGATGATCATGGTTGACCTTGTGGGATATTTCACGACAAGCATTTCTCCGGGAGTCAGATATTGCTGTTCTGCCAGGAAGGGGTTATTCCGAAGCAGCTGCATGACATTAACGCCGTATATATTCGCGATGCCAATCAGGGTATCACCTTCACGCACAATATGAGTAATTTCGGGGAATGCTATAATAATGGACTGTCCCACTGCCAGATTGTCAGGATTCTCGATTCCGTTATCCCGGATAATCGTTGCAGCGGGCATACCGTAATAAGCAGCGATGGATTCAAGCGTATCTCCGACATTCACAACATGAATAAGCATAATCAGACCTCAATTTTGCTTGTTAATAAATTATATGACGGAATTGGGATTAAATTATAAAATAAGTATTTGTTTTTAGGAATTGATGAGGTATAATCATCATTGACTATAGAAAATGCAATAATGAATTGAGGATATTGTATGGATATAATTAAAACGGAAAATTTAGTCTTTGAATATATACGGCGGGATGAGGACGGCAATGTGGAATCCATCAATAAAGCCATCGACGGTGTGAGCCTGAATGTGCAAAAGGGCGACTTCATCGCTGTTCTTGGTGCCAACGGCTCCGGCAAATCCACGCTTGCCAAGCATATCAATGCAATCCTGTACCCTACGGAGGGCAGCGTCTGGGTGAACGGCATGAATACCGCCGAGGATAAGAACCTGTGGAGTATCCGGCAGACCGCCGGTATGGTATTCCAGAATCCGGACAACCAGATCATCGCTACCGTAGTAGAAGAGGATGTGGGCTTCGGTCCGGAGAATCTTGGAGTTCCCACAGAAGAGATATGGCAGAGGGTCGAGACGAGCCTGGAGGCCGTGGGAATGCTGGAATACCGCCATATGTCACCGAATAAGCTGTCCGGAGGACAGAAGCAGAGAGTGGCCATCGCAGGTATTATGGCTATGAAGCCGGAGTGCATCGTATTGGATGAGCCTACAGCCATGCTGGATCCCAATGGACGCAGGGAAGTAATCGCTACGGTCCGTGAGCTGAATAAGAAGGAGAATGTAACGGTTATCCTGATCACTCATCACATGGACGAGGTTATCCATGCAGACAAGGTGTTCGTCATGGAGCAGGGGCATGTGGTGATGGAAGGAACTCCGAGGGAGATATTCTCCCGGGTGGAGGAGATCAAGAGCTACCGCTTGGATATACCTCAGGTTACGGAGCTGGCCTACGAGCTTAATAAAGCCGGAGTGAGTATGCCGGTGGGGATATTGACGGTGGAGGAGTTTATAGAGGCATTACAGGCAGTAAGACCTCAATAAGTAGTAAGACCTCAATTAACAGGAAGTATAATTCATATAGAAGGCAGCAGTTGATCTATAATAAATTGCTTAAATAAGCAGGTGGAATGAATGCAGATAATATTTGATAAGGTTAATTATGTATACAGCGGCGGTACGGCATTTGCAAGGCATGCCATTCAGAATGTGAGCTTTTCTATTAATAAGGGTGAATTCATCGGACTCATCGGGCATACCGGCTCCGGTAAATCGACCCTGATCCAGCATATGAACGGCTTGATCAAGGCCACCAGCGGGCAGATCTATTATAACGGAGAGGATATCTACGGGAAGGATTACAGCTTAAGGCAGCTTCGCAGCAAGGTAGGACTGGTATTCCAGTATCCGGAGCATCAGCTCTTCGAGACGACGGTATTCAAGGATGTTATCTTCGGACCCTCCAATCTTGGTCTGGATAAGCTGGAATGTGAGCTGCGCTCTTATGATGCGCTTAAGATGGTTGGCATCGGTGATGAGTTGCTGGATGCTTCCCCGTTCGAGCTGTCCGGCGGTCAGAAGAGAAGGGTCGCCATCGCAGGAGTGCTGGCCATGAAGCCGGAGGTATTGATTCTGGATGAGCCTACGGCAGGCCTGGATCCCAAGGGCCGTGATGATATTCTGGAACAGATAGAGAAGCTTCACAAGGAAAGCGGTCTGACCATTATCCTGGTCACACATAGCATGGAGGATGTAGCCAATTACGCCGACCGGTTATTTGTAATGAATAAGGGTGAGCTGGTGATGCAGAATCCTGTGAAGGAAGTATTCTCCCGCTATAAGGAGCTGGAGCAGATGCATCTGGCGGCACCGCAGGTTACTTATGTAATGAATGCTCTTAAGAGCAGGGGCTATCCGGTAGATACCGATGCTACTACGGTAGAAGAAGCCAGGGATGGGATATTGAAGATGATACGTGCGTAAGCTTGCGGGAATTCGCAGCTTGGATTAGTCAGCAATTGTTGAGGATACCGCCATATCCATTAATTGATATATGCACAATAAGGATCATATTAATTGTACGGATTCTGAATATTAAGGATTATGTGATTTAAGACAAATGAGCTTTAAAAATACATTTCATATAGAAATTCACAGGTTAGGAAAGGTTACAGACTCATATGATTAGAGACATTACAATTGGACAATATTATCCGGTCGATTCAATTCTGCATCGTCTGGATCCCAGAGTGAAGCTGATAGGGACCTTCTTATATATCATATCGTTATTCGTGTTCGATACCTTATACGGGTACCTCGTGGTCGCATTGTTCGTGGTGTCCGTCATAAAGCTGTCCAGGGTACCTTTCCGCTTTATCCTGCGCGGCATGAAGGCGATCGTGGTTTTATTGCTGTTCATGGTATTCTTCAATCTGTTCTTTACCAGCGGGGATCCCCTGTTCCAGTGGGAATTTATCAAAATTACGGAACAAGGCCTGAGACTGGCGGTATTTATGGGGATCCGGCTGACTTTCCTGATACTTGGATCCTCCCTGATGACATTCACCACTACTCCGAACCAGCTGACGGATGGACTGGAGAAGGTGATGAAGCCGTTAAATCATATTAAGGTTCCGGTACATGAGATCGCCATGATGATGTCCATCGCACTACGCTTTATCCCCATCCTGCTGGAAGAGACGGATAAGATCATGAAGGCTCAGATGGCGAGAGGTGCCGACTTTGAATCAGGAGGCGTAATGAAGAGGGCTAAGAGTTTGATTCCCTTATTAGTACCGTTATTCGTATCCGCCTTCCGAAGGGCGAATGATCTTGCCATGGCCATGGAAGCCAGATGCTACCGCGGCGGTGACGGCAGGACTAAGATGAAGCCGCTGCGCTATCATGGCAGGGATTATGCGGCATATGTGGTGCTGCTTGTCTATCTGGGAGCAGCCATAACGGTTGGAATACTGGCAAGCCGGGGAATTATATAGGCAGCCATAAGAAGCTTTATTTATAGATGTAGAATATTGAGGTTGAGATTGACGGATGAGACGTATTAAGCTGGTAATTGCATATGATGGGACGAATTACTGCGGCTGGCAGCTTCAGCCCGGAAAGCCTACGGTGGAAGCGGAATTGAACCGGGCATTATCGGAGCTTCTGAGAGAGGCTGTCACAGTAACAGGAGCCAGCAGAACGGATTCCGGGGTCCATGCTCTCGGGAATGTAGCCGTCTTTGATACAGAGAGCAGAATACCGGCTGAGAAAATCTCCTACGCTGTAAACCAACGGCTGCCCGAGGATATCCGAGTCCAGAGCTCTTATGAGGCTGCGCCGGATTTTCATCCCAGGAAGACAGTCAGCCGAAAGACATATGAATACCGCATATTAAATAGGAAGATAGCGCTTCCGACGGAGAGGCTGTATGCTACCCATATATATTATGACCTGGATGTGATCCGGATGCAGGAAGCAGCGGAATATCTGGTAGGAGAGCATGACTTTAAGAGTTTTTGTTCGGTGAAGACCCAGGCTCTTGATACGGTAAGAACCATCTATCAGCTGACGGTTACGAAAGAAGAGGATATTATAAGGATCCGTGTTACCGGAAGCGGTTTTCTTTATAATATGGTACGGATTATAGCCGGTACTCTGATGGAGATCGGACGGGGAGCTTATCCTCCGGAGAGGATCAGGGAGATCCTTAAGGGGTGTGACAGAAGCCTGGCAGGACCGACTGCATTGCCGCAGGGACTTAAGCTGTTGGAGATTGATTATAGTCCACAATAAGACATATATGTAATTGTGATACAGAGTAGAGATTATAAAATATTATAGATTGAGTTATGCCTTGGTGTTAGTAATACCGGGGCTTTTTTACGTTAGTAAGAGAATACAGGTTGTAAAGCTAGGAATTCCAGCTGGCTTTCCTACACGTTCTGATATGTTCTTAAGTCAATACAGGTATAAAATAAGGAATACCAACCTGTCTTCCTAGCACGTCCTGATAGGCGTTTAAATCAATATAGTTACAAAAAGGGGAATATCAATTTGTTTTTCTAACGCGTAATGATATGCTTTTAATTCAATATATATTACATAGCTTTTGACAATTAACGTAATTCAGCTTAGAGAATATATTAATTATAGCGACCGGTAAATCCTATAGCTTCCATTACAGGATAACATTTACTTGAAATTTATCGATAGAAAGGAGCCTGGCGGAGAAAAATATAATTATATAGGGTGATGTAAATGCAGAAACTAGCACAGAAAAATTTGAAATCAGAGAAAAATTCAAAAATATCATATATTATACGGCTTGCTTTCGTCCTTGCAGGCCTGCTTCAGTTACAGGTACATGCAGTTATTGCGGCGGCAGCTGTCCCGGCAAGTACTAAGGCAGAAGCAGCACATATATCAAAGAGAACCTATCGGGTAAAGTCAAAGGATGCAGAGAAGCTTCTATGTATGGCTATGTCGGATCTGGTATACTCCGACCGTCTGGAGGAGAAGGAGACGCTGGAGCTGGGGGCCTTCTACGGCACACGGGAACTGACGGAGCGAGGCTTTAATACCTTATATAAAGATCATCTGTATCTTGATCTGACTATGGAGGAGACGGTATACAAGTCCGATTTTTATGATGCCGTGAAGCTGGATCAGTGGAGAATCGGACCTTCTCTTAAGGAGGAGAACGGCTTTTTCGGTGCGGCTTTTTACCATACGGAGAGCAAAGAGATCATTATTGTTTATCGTGGTACAACGCTCAGTGAATATCAGGATGTCATTACGGACGCCATGCTTGCCATGGGATCCATCGGAAGCCAGTTCCGGGATGCTGTCCGGCTGTATGATCAAGTAAAGGACACTATCCAGAGAGGTTATCTTAAGGGATATACCGTCAAGTGCCTCACCGGGCATTCCCTGGGCGGTGCCCTTGCTAATTACGTATCTATTTATAAAGGAATCAGGACCATAACCTTCAGTGCTCCGAGTATTACCTTTCAGACCTTCGGAGATATGGCTGTAAGAGCATATGAGGGAATTGTACAGGGAGATTACAGATCTGATATATTACCGGCTTCCTTCACCGGAGTGGATAATCTGAAGATAGTAGATTACAGTAATTATCATGATATAATCGGGGTATTCGGAGAGACTTATGATATGATTAAGCGCAGATGGAATCCTTCTGATCATGCGGACCAGCATACGGTGCTCCTAGACTGCTATGGGCATGAAACGGAAGGACCCTTCTGGTCCCACTATATGGAGAGCATGCTGGTCTTGGAGGGAAATACCTTCCGCCTTACAGATGTCATTACGGATGCAACCGGTATCGGGAATACCGTAGTCAACGGAATGGATAACCTCGCTTATGGCAGAATGGTGCTTGGCAGCTCGAAGAAGGATCATATTACGCTGGACTATAATACCACGCAGGGAGCTTTCACCGGTAAGGGAGCAGATACCATAACTCTCCGTTATAAATCCCATTTGAATTATTATGTGAATGGCGGTAAGGGAAATGATGTCTATACGATTGAGCTTACGAGGATTGGAAGTATTATTCGTCCGATTGTAATATATGATGAGGATGGCTCGAATAAACTATATATTAATGCAGATTCGGATGGTAAATATCAAGTGAAATCCTATATGCTGACCAGGTATGTAAGGAACGGTGAATTCAGCTGTCTCTATCTATATGGTACAGATAACCGTCAGATCGGAAAGATCATCTATAATAACGGTGCTGTGAAGGAACTGAGAATATCAGGGAAGAAGCAGAAATTGATTATGTATCAGCATATTTATGTAAACAATTAACAAGGCAAAAACGCAGGGTTCCTGCGTTTTTTGAATACTGGTCATAAAACCCATACTGCATTTTTTACTTGTATATTGTAAGTGTCATATACTTGTTTACAAATAATTAAGAATCTATACGGAATAATATTTCTAATTTGTAATTCCCAGGGAATTTCGTTGACGTATAGGAAATTAGTATTATAATAATTAATACGGTAAACCAAATTAGCTGATAATATGTCGATTAATTCCAAAAAAATTGCTTGAAGAAAATGTAAATTATTGGTATTATTGAAACAAGTTTTATCAGCAACAATCAGTGTATGATATATTGTGCCGATTATCGATGTATAAGAGCACACAGGAGTATGAAAGAAGGGGTAACATGGGAGCTATATTGACCTTTTTTGTAAGATTCTTTACAGAAAGTCAAGACACGAATAACATTAAGGTACCGTTATTTATAGTCGTACTGATCATATTGCTTATAGCCTTGGGAGTAAGTGTCATCTTATCCCGCAAGAACCGACTGTACATAAAGACCGATACGAAGGATGAAGTGATCAAATTGCACGGGGAGAATGAGGTTGCTTAATGAAACGCGATAATGCAAGTCTAACAGCTTTGCTTACCGTATTAATCGACTTCATCAGCATGCACGTTGCCTTTTCCCTGTCGGGCTATATCAGGGGAGGCATCATCAGGCCGGGACTGTCTAATACTATCTATGGAAACCTGTTGATCGTCCTGTCCTTGTCCGTAGTGATCGTCGGTTATATGGGAGAGCACAATAAGAACATATTTAAAAGAGGGTTTTTTGAAGAACTTATCAGCATATTGAAGGACCAAGGAACGTTAGCACTCATTGTATTCGTATATATGTTTGCTGTTCAGCAGAGTAGTCAATATTCCAGAATATTTTTAGCTCTGTTCTTCTGCATCAATACCCTATTAATCTATGTATTACGCAGCTATATGAAATTATTCCTGCTGGTAGGGTTTAAGCAAAGTGCCTCCAGTAATAAGGTAATGTTATTGACCGTATCAAGGAATGCCGCGTCCGTCGTCCGGAAAATCCGTAATGAATACGAATGGCTGATCTATGTGAATTCTATCGCATTATGGGACAAGGATATGGTCGGCGAGATGATCGAAGGGGTTCCGGTAGTGGCTAACAAGGATAATATGTTTCAGATGGCGAAGCTGAATGTGGTGGATGAGGTATTCATTAATATTCCCCGGACCTACAAGCTTGATATGGAGGAGCTGGTACTGGAATTCGAGAAGATGGGTATCACGGTACATATGAATCTTGATATCTTCGGAAGTTTGAATCTGAAGGAAAAGACGATCAATGAATATGCCGGTCATCATGTGGTAACATTTTCTTCGATCTTATTTGATACAAAACACGCAATTCTAAAACGGATTTTTGACATCGTAGGTGGCTTGGTTGGCTGTATTATTACAATCATTATTACTTTATTCCTGGCACCTGCGATATTAATCGAATCCAGGGGGCCAATTTTTTTCTCTCAAATTCGGGTGGGGAAAAATGGAAGACGATTTAAGATATATAAGTTCCGGTCCATGTATAAGGATGCTGAACGACGCAAGAAAGAGCTGGAAGACCGGAATGAGATGCAAGGCCATATGTTCAAGGTAACTGACGATCCCAGAATTACCAAGGTGGGTAAATTCATTCGTAAGACGAGTCTGGATGAGTTCCCACAATTTTTTAATGTGTTGATGGGGGATATGAGTCTGGTTGGGACTAGGCCGCCGACGGAGGAGGAGTTCTTGCAGTATGAAGGGCGGCATAAGAAGAGACTTAGTCTGAAACCTGGGTTGACTGGGTTGTGGCAGGTTAGTGGGAGAAGTGATATTAATAACTTTGAAGAAGTTGTGAGGTTGGATTTAGAGTATATTGATAACTGGTCGTTTAAGTTGGACGTGAAGTTAGTGCTGAAGACGGTGTTGGTGATGGTGTCTGGGAGAGGGTCGAGATAATTTGCTATATCTCTAGTTCAACTTTATTACTGTGGTTACATAGAGTTACAA
>JAFADH010000061.1 GCA_023424995.1 Bacillota bacterium
TCAGTATTCTGTATTCGACTCTATCTTTCAATTTCCCATCATGCCAGACATAAGACTTGAAATCAGCTTCTTTCGTCATCCCGCATTTAATCATAACTTTTTCAGAACCTATGTTATCTTTAATACATCCGCATGAAATTCTAAAAACTCCGTTTTCTTCAAAAGCGAAACGGATTAATTCATGGAGGGCTTCCGTGGTATATCCTTTACTCCAAAACTTCGGTCTAATAAAGTAACCCATTCCAATCAATTTACCTAATGGAGTAAACTCTATTACGGTGTAACCTATCTCGCCTATATGTTCTTGTGAATATTTATCTTCTATGCGTAAAAAGTATAATTTCCTGTTTATCTTATCTATTTCACGTATCGCATTTTGAAGATTTATCTTAGATTCCTCAATAGTGTTAGTTGCTATGTCCTGCAAATAATACATTGCGGTCTTATCGCTAAAAAGGGTATGATGTGTTGGTAAATCTTCATAGCGATGATCTCTTATCATCGTCCGTTCTGTCTGTAAATTTATCATATGTTAACCCACATTCAATTTATTTTTCACCTAAAATCATGCCTTTTTCGATTTTTCTGCCGTTTACAAAATCTTTTGCGGACATTATTTTCCCGCCCTCTAACTGCAATTCTAAAATTATTATTGTATATCCTATTGCAAATACCTCTATGTTACTTTTAATATTTATAACTTCACCGCTTTTTTTATCTTTAATCGCAGACGCATCTTTGTAATCCGAATAAGTCGCTTTTAATATTTTCAACTTTTTGCCGTTAAGCCACGTAAAAGCGGTCGGTGACGGTGAAAGTCCCCGGATTTTGTCATATATAACCTTTGCCGGTATATTCCAGTCAATTTCGCACATATCATCATCTATTTTTTTTGCGTAAGATATGCCGCTTTCCGGCTGTTTTTCACGTTTTACCGTACCGTTTTGTATTTGATTTACAGCTTCAATCAATAATTTACCGCCGATTTCCGCCAATCTGTCATGAAGTTCGCCGAATGTTTCATGTTCGCCGATTCCGGTCGATTCTTTCAATATCATATCGCCTGTGTCAATTCCCTCGTCCATGTACATAATCGTGATACCTGTGACTTTTTCACCGTTCATGATTGCGGCATTTATTGGCGAAGCTCCTCGATATTTCGGCAGAAGTGACGCATGTACATCCACACACCCATATTGGGGAAAATCTAATATATTTTTCGGGACTAATTTGCCATATGCCGCGACTATGATAATATCCGGTGCAATTTCTTTTATCAAATCAAAAAATTCCGCACTTTTCAAAGTCTGCGGCTGATATACAGGAATATTTTCACTCAACGCATATTCTTTCACCGGAGGCGGGGTTAAAATCATCTTACGTCCGACAGGTTTATCCGGCTGGGTGACAACACCAACGACTTCGCACTTGTTTTTTATCAGATATTCAAGAGAAACCCTCGCAAATCCGGGAGTACCCATAAACAATATTTTCATGAATTTATTTATTCTCCTGTCCGTTTTCTGTAAATACTGATAAACGCTGTCTTTTACCGAAATAATTATTTACTCATCCCAGTTATGATACACCTCTTGTACATCATCGTCCTCATCCAGCAGATCCAGAATCCTCTGCATGTACTTCTTATCATTGTCATCCTTTAAATCCACCCAGGTCTGGGGAATCATGGTGATATCCGCCTGAAGCATGGGGATTCCGGCTTTCTCAAGGCCTTCTCTTACTGCCGAGAAATCATCGGGGGATGTTAATACCTCGAAGCTGTCATCCTCTTCCGTAAAATCCTCCGCTCCGGCATCCAGTGCCAGCAGCATAAGATCATCCGCCTTCATGTCACATTCTTCCTTATCAATGATGATCTGCCCTTTTTGATCGAACAGAAAGGATACACAGCCTTTGGAACCCACGTTGCCGTTACCCTTGGTGAAGGCGTTACGGACATTGCCTGCCGTTCTGTTCTTATTATCCGTTAAGGCTTCTACGATAACCGCGGTTCCGTTGGGACCGTATCCCTCATAGGTCACCGCCTCGTAATTGACAGCATTGGCATCTCCCGCTGCCTTCTTGATGCTTCGGTCGATGGTATCGTTAGGCATGTTATTGGCTTTTGCTTTCGCGATAATATCCTTCAGGCGGCTGTTGGAATTCGGATCCGATCCTCCTTCCTTCACACACACTGCAATTTCACGGCCAAGCTTGGTGAAAATCTTACCCTTGACAGCATCATTTTTTTCTTTTTTATGTTTTATGTTTGCAAATTTGGAATGTCCGGACATACTTATTCTCCTTATTTAGATTTATGTGTTCTATCACATGCTGTTAAAATGGTTTTATGTATTTTGTTTATACATCTTCGGCAGATGTATGGCTGCTATATAACGAACAATCGGAGGCTATCGTAAGATGCCTCCGGCTGATGCCTATATTATTTTATCACTGGTATTATACTTAAGGCAAGCATATCGTGTTTAAAAATCATGATTTTTCACTTAGCGGGCTATTAAAACCGACAATCCATATCTGTTATTCCGCATTAATTAACTTACTTAGTTTCTCCATGACCTGTACAGTCTCTTCTACGGTCCGGATGGCACACATAATAGTATCATCACCTGCGATACAGCCCACGATACTATTCAACTGAAGGGCATCCAAGGCTGCTGCCACTGCCATGGCCATTCCGGGTACGGTCTTGACTACCATGATGTTCTGCGCCATATCCATGGACACATAGCCGTCCCTAAGAACACGGGTATACTTTTCGCTCATACCGGGTTCCGTCTTCTGTAATACGATGTACTTTTGTCTGCCGCCGTCAACTGCCACCTTGGTCAGCTTCAGCTCCCTGATATCTCTGGAGACAGTTGCCTGTGTAACATTATAACCGTCCTTCATCAGCCGGTCTGCCAGCTCTTCCTGGGTCTCGATGTCATATTTATTGATGAGTTCAATAATTTTGCTCTGTCTGCTTATCTTCATTTTCCTATCCGATACCTTTCTCATATTATATTTATCTTAATTACTCATTTGTGATTCTATATAGAATTCCGTATCTTTTGTCCCATATCAATTAAGGGATAACTCTCATATGACAATTTAATAATGTTTAAGTTTTCCTACCCCTGAACGCTTTGACTCAGCTTTGACCGAAGTATCTCGAATATTCCGGTCTGATTTAATTTAATCAGTTTCGTATCATACAAGGCTTTCTTAATAACAATGGTATCATCCGTTCCCAGATCGATTACCTTCTTGCCGTCAAATGTGGCAATCGCTTCTGCTTCCTGGGTCTTCTTACTCTTGCCGACCACTACCTTGACGGTATCCTCAGCGGATACGACAATGCTTCTCGGACTCAAGGAATGCGGACAAATCGGCGTGATTACCATTACATCAGCCTTGGGAAAGATGATCGGCCCGCCGGCAGAAAGGTTGTATGCGGTCGAACCTGTAGGTGTGGAGATGATTACTCCGTCTCCGAGAAAGTTATCTACCAGTTCATCATTAACATAGATAGCCAGACTGATAATTCTGGAAAAACCCTTTCTTGTTATAACTACGTCATTCAAGGCATACCCTTTGACATCAAACGCATGATCCTGATGATCGCTATAGAAGATATCCCCTTCGATCATGATCCGTCTGTCTATGCGGTAATCATCCCTGAATAACCTGTCCAGAGCCTCTTCTACATTCTGCTCTTCGATCTCTGCCAGGAATCCCAGGGTTCCGAGATTAACCCCCAGAATGGGGATATCATATGTCATCAGGTCGTTCGCCGCCTGAATAATAGTACCGTCCCCACCCAGAACGATGGCACAGTCGATTGCTTCCGGAATAATCACCGGGTCGGTGGGTTCCGCCAGCAAAGATACACTGGACAAGGCAGCCGACTTGCCTGCCTTATCAATATAAGCAGCAATCTTCCCGGTTACAAGCAAATCCGTATCCTTTTCTTTATTGGTTATGATTAAGAATTGCTCCATGCTGACTGTTACTCTCTCCATTCGCTGCGTATATGTGCTCATGCAACACAAAAAGTCTATCATAGTGTTCCAGGAATTTCAAGTAAATAGCCGTATATTTCATATAAATATCATAAATATACGGCATAATTATACGATTTTAGTGACCCTGCGGTCATAAAGTTCCTTGCGGACACCTATTTAATTCATGCTTTCCGGCTTCTATTTATCGCAGGAAGCTTCGGAAAGAAGCCCGTGGGCATCCTTCACCGTCTGATTTATCTTTACCGGCAGTATTGTTAATCCTGCTTCCTGTTCTCCTGTGTTTATTTTCTGCATATTTTTACGCAGGTATAATAAATATTCAATGTTCCCTTCAGGTCCCTTGATGGGAGAAAAATCCAGGTCCAGGCAATCAAAGCCGATGGAGGCGGCATACTCACTTACCATGGTAATCACCTCAATATGAACCTTTTGATCCCTGACCACACCCTTCTTGCCGACCTTGTCCCTGCCTGCCTCGAACTGAGGTTTGATCAGGCTCACAATCTCACCCGATCCGGACATAAGCTCCCTTACCGGCAGTAATACCTTCGTCAGGGAGATAAAGGATACATCAATTGATGCAAATTCAATTGTCTCAGGCATCTGCGACCGGGTCAGGTGCCTTATATTGGTCTTCTCCATGGAGATGACCCGCTCATCCTGCCGGAGCTTCCATGCCAGCTGGTTCGTTCCCACATCCACGGCATAGACTTTTGCTGCACCGTTCTGCAGCATACAGTCCGTAAAACCGCCGGTGGAAGATCCCACATCCATACAGATCCTGCCCTTCAGATTCAAGCCGTAACGGGGAATTGCCTTTTCCAGCTTTAACCCGCCCCGGCTGACATATGGAAGGGGATTGCCCTTCACTTCTATGTCCACATTCTCCGCAAAGGTACTTCCCGCTTTATCCTCACGCTGTCCATCCACGAAGACATTGCCTGACATGATGACAGCCTTGGCTTTCTCCCTGGATTCCGCAAGCTTTCTATTCACCAGTAACACATCTAAACGTTCTTTCATCAAATATCACTTTCAATCCTACAATATTGTGAATATCATTTTCTTTATTTCTCCGCAGAGGCATTCCCTGTCCCGTACTCCATCCGGCTGTTCTAAGTTCTGAAGCACTGCTCTATATATCATATCCCTGTCATATGGATTCCTTAATCCTCTTTATAATTCCTTCCGGATCCAGGCCGAATTTCTTATGAAGCTCGCTGACGCTGCCATGTTCGATGAAGATATCCGGAGCGGAGATGTTTATGAACTTGATCTCCTGCTGCTCGGTTTCCAGCAGGTAATCTGCCACCTGCTGTCCGTATCCGCCGGTCCTCACGTTCTCTTCCATAGTTACGATCAGTTTATGATCCACTGCCAATCGGTCCAGTATCTCTTTATCGATGGGTGATACGAATCTTACATTGATCAGGGTTACGTTTCTTCCTTCAGCCTTCAGGGCTTCGGCAACCGCATGGCCTGTCTTAACCATGCTTCCCACGGCAAGGAGCGCGATGTCCCTGCCTGCTGTTAAGGTCTCACTCTTACCGTATTCTATGGGCTCCTGATGATCAGAAAAGCCCTGGTATGCATCCCCCTTCGGATACCTTATGGCTACCGGCCTGTTCAATGCGGCCGCATATTCCAGCATCACTTCCAGCTCCAGCTTATTCTTCGGAGCCAAAACCGTCAGGTTGGGTATATGGGACAGAAAGGACAGGTCAAAGGTTCCCTGATGGGTCTTGCCGTCCCTCCCGGTGATACCTGCACGGTCGATAGCGAATATCACGGGAAGATTATTGATACAGACATCATGCAATATCTGATCATAGGCTCTCTGCAGGAAGGTCGAATATACTGCGACCACAGGCTTATACCCGCCCATGGAGAGACCTGCGGCGAAGGTCACCGCATGCTCCTCGGCAATACCCACATCGAAGAAACGGTCCGGATAACGCTTCTTAAATTCCGATAAACCGGTGCCATTGGGCATCGCTGCCGTAATTGCCACAACCTTATCATCCTTACCGGCAAGCTCTATCATGGCATCGGAGAATGCTTTCGTATAGGACTTATCCTGCCCCTTGCGAATGGTCCTGCCGCTTACGATATCAAAGGGCTCCACACCGTGGAAACGGCTCGGATACCTCTCCGCCGGCTGATACCCCTTACCCTTCTTGGTCAGCACATGGATCACAACGGCCTTCTGCGCCCTCGAAGCAGCCTCAAAAGCGGTCAGCATCTGGCTGATATTATGCCCGTCAATAGGTCCGATATAAGTAAGACCCATATCCTCGAAGAACATGCTGGGGAGCATAAAATATTTAATTGCGTCCTTGGAACGCTTTAACTTATCCACAATATCCTTGCCGATTCCCGGTACCATGTTCAGGGTACTCTCCATGTTCTGCTTAAATCCAGTATATTTGGAATTCGTACGCAGCTTTGCCAGATAATTAGCCAGGCCTCCTACATTCTCGGATATGGACATGTTATTATCATTCAGTACTATGATGTAATTTGTCTTCAGCCTTCCTGCATTATTGATCGCTTCAAAGGCCATACCGCCGGTCAGGGCTCCATCCCCCAGTACGGCAACCACTTTATTATTATCTCCCTTTAAATCCCTTGCCTTCACAAGGCCAAGGCCGGCAGAGACCGCTGTGGAGCTGTGTCCGGTATCAAAGGAATCACAATTGCTTTCCTCCATCTTGGGGAAACCGCTAAGTCCGTCCATCTGGCGTAAGGTGGGGAATAACTCCTTCCTTCCGGTCAGGAGCTTATGAGTATAGGCTTGATGGCCTACATCCCATACCAGCTTATCCTGAGGGAATCCCAAAAACAGATGCAGTGCCATGGTAAGCTCTACTACACCCAGGTTAGAAGCCAGATGTCCTCCCGTTTTGCTTACATTCTGCAGTAAGAACGAACGTATCTCACTTGCCAGTCTATTATAATCAGAAGCCTTTATCTTCTTTATGTCATTTGCACTATTTATATTCTCCAGCAGCATAGGTAACTTCCTTCACCTCATTTATTTATGCTTTCGCTTCTTTGCGAAATCCGGTTTAATTCTTCCTGTTAACCAGCATTATAATCAAATCGTTTAAAAATTCATTCCTGCAGGGCAGGGAGAGGTACTCCTCTATTGCCCTTTGCGAGATCCTAAGCACCTCCTGGTGGGCACTTTCCAGATCCATCAGGGTCACATAGGTCGTCTTCTCATTCTTCTCATCACTGTGTATGGGCTTCCCAAGAATCTCGGGAGTACCGGTTACATCCAGAATATCGTCCTTGATCTGGAATGCCAGACCGATGTCACCGGCTATCTTTTCTACCCTAGATATCTCATCCGTATCCGCGCCGGCAAGGATGGCACCTATCATCATGGAAGCTTCGATCAAGGCTCCCGTCTTAAGATGATACATGAGATCCAGCCGCTCACGGTTTATATCAGCTGAGGTCTGTTCCATATCAACAACCTGTCCGCCGATCATGCCATAGACTCCTGCTTTTCCCGACAGAACCTGTGCTGCACAGGCAATTCTCTTAGCCAGACCGGGCTTGTCTGTGTTATGGGTCCCCATAATCTTTATATCGTCCGGCTGCATAATCAGATCAAACGCTTTCAACGCAGTCTCAAAGGCATAATTAAGCAGACCATCCCCGGCCAGGATCCCCATGGCTTCTCCGTACACCACATGGGTGGTCTTCCTGCCCCGGCGGTAATTATCATTATCCATGGCCGGAAGATCATCATGGACCAGGGAATAGGTATGAATCATCTCGATAGCAGCCATGAAGGGTTCAATTAAAGCCCTGTCCTGCCCGCCGAACAGATGATAGGTCTCCAGCATCAGCATCGGCCGAAGTCTCTTTCCGCCTGCCATAAGGCTATAATTCATGGCTTCCAGGACGGTCTTCTGGCAGCCTTCTTCTTTTGGCAGGAACCGCTTCAGTATATCTTCCATCTCCGCAGTCTTATCCTGCAGCTTCTGACTAAAGTTCATTCGCTTCTCCATTTTCACTCAATATGATTAATTCCTTCTCAACCTTGTCAATGGAATCATTGCATGCCTTTAAAAGCTTCATTCCCTCCTGATATAAGGTAAATGAATCCTCCAGGCTGATGTCCGGTTTCTCAAGAGCTTCCATGATCTGGTTCAGCTTATCAAATGATTCCTCTAACTTTATCTCTTTCTCAGCCATACTGTCCTCCATGCTGCCGATGCCCGCCAATTGGGGATGCGAAAGCATTTGCCTTCACATTCATCAGACATAAATTTACTACATTACTACCTATCTTATCATAATAACCCAAAAATACCCACTCTAACAATATATATACCTAAATTTACACAGATAAATTATTATTTTACAAAGCTGTTTCTGTTATGATGCCGTATTACAGCCCGTTACAGAGTACTAGTAACATCCCCGGTCCTTCGGGCAGATCTCCTCAACCCTGGTTGTAATATCCCCGTCCAATAATGACAGGGTAAGCAGCTCGTCCTTGGCAACCTTTTGTATGCTCTGAACCGGCTTATTGTCTTCTCCCACGATTAACGCATAGCCCTTGCTCAGCTTGGACAGGGGAGACAATCCTTCCAGTCTTGCAATCAGGAGCTCCAGACGATGCCGCTTCTCCCGAAGCTTCTGGTTCATCCTCTGTGAAAGCTTCTGCTCTGTATCCATAAGGAACTGCCTCTTCTGCCTGATCTGGTACGCGGGGCTTGCATAGAATAACCGGAGCCGGTATTCCTTCACCTTATTCTGACAGCCGGATATCTTCTGCCGCATCTCCCGGTCCAGCTTTCGTTTGCAGTCCTTTACCGTTCTCTGAAAGTCATTATAATCATTCACTGCCAGCTCTGCCGCCGCCGATGGGGTCGGTGCCCGCAGGTCTGATACAAAGTCCGCTATGGTAATATCCGTCTCATGGCCGACCGCCGAGATAACAGGTGTGTTACAATTATATATTGCCCTGGCTACAATCTCTTCATTGAAAGCCCACAGATCTTCTATGGAGCCTCCGCCTCTGCCCACGATAATGGTGTCCAGACCCTTTTTATCCAGAACCAGGATGCCCTTCGCAATGCTCCGGGCGGAACCCTCGCCCTGCACCTGTGCCGGATACAGGATCAATTGTATGTATGGATTTCTCCGTCTTGATATATTGATAATATCCTGGATGGCAGCTCCGGTGGAAGCAGTTACGATCCCCACCTTCTTCGGATATCTTGGAATGGGCTTCTTATGTTCCGCTTCAAACAGCCCTTCCTCAGCCAGCCGCTTCTTCATCCTCTCGAATTTCTCATACAGGATCCCCTGTCCGTCCAGAACAATCTCATTAGCGTATAGCTGGTATTTACCGTCACGTTCATAGACATTGACGCTCCCCAGGGCGATGACGCTTTGCCCCTCCTCCAGGCGGAAAGCCAGGCCTCTTCTCTGCCCGGCGAACATAACACAGGCCAACTGCCCCTGAGCATCCTTTAATGTAAAGTATATGTGCCCGGAGGTGTGATATTTGCAGTTGGATACTTCGCCCTTGACATAGATCCCGTTCAGCATCCGGTCCTTTATGAACATATTTTTTATATATAGATTTATCTCTGTAACCGAGTAAGCTTGTCCCATAGTATATACCATGCCTTTCATTCCCCGCATCTGACATAAGACACAAACTGCAGCTTCGAAGCGGAAGCAATTACCAATTGAAGCATACCGCATCAGGCCAGCTTTGCAAGTACTCCGTTGACAAAGCCCGGGGACTCATCCCCGCCGAATTTCTTAGCCATCTCAACCGCTTCGTTGATTGCAACCTTCATGGGTATGCTCTCATCAAACCGCATCTCGTATACGGCCAGACGAAGGATCGTAAGATCCACCTTGCCCATACGGCTTAATCTCCAGCCGCTGGAGACCTCGGAGAGAATCGCATCGATTTCTTGCAGCTTCTCCACCACTGCATGAAAACGGGAGGTCAGGTACGCATATTCCTCCATGGTGGGCTTCTCCAATCCGGAGATATATAATTCCATTTGTTCCTTTAATTCACTTGCCTCATGAAAGTCCTTGCGGAATAGCATCAGGAATATGTGCTCTCGAATCTCTCTTCGTGTCACTTAAGCAACCTCCAGTATAATAATTATAAACATGAATAAACAAGGGACTTTCACAATAATTTACAATCTTGCAAAAGGCCCTTGTTCTACATTTCATTAAGCTTTCACGATATTAACACCGGCAATGCGGATGTTGACTTCCTTGACCTGTAATCCGGTCATATTCTCTATCGCTAACTTTACCTTTTCTTGCACTTGTTTTGCAGTTTCAGGAATACCGTATCCATAATCCAGGGTAAGTGCCATATCCACTGATACTGCATCCGGATTCACCAGAACCTTAACTCCTCTGGATATATTCTTCTTTCCCAATTTACCGGCAAGCTCATTGGTTGCATTACCTGTTGTAGCAGATACACCCTTTATCTCAGTTGCTGCCAGAGCGGCGATTGCTGCAACGACTTCATCCGCAATCTGAACCTCTCCCACTTTACCGTTTTCATGTATCTTATAAGTGTTTCTGATCTCCGGTTCCTTGTTCACAATGATTACCTCCTATGTTCCTATCGTTATCCGGTATATGCTTCCTAATTATATAGTATTATACCCAAATAATACGACTTTTGCAATTATTATTAATAATTTCTCCTATTCTGCAATAACCGCAGGGTTAATTGTTATCTTTTCAACTGCAATACCGGTCTGGTCAGCTACGACACTTTCAACGATTGCCAGCTGCTGGTCGGTAAGAGTTTCAGCATCCACAAGAACCGTAGCCTTATCGTTGACAATGTATACCAGAGAGTTGCTGAAGCCCTTTGCTTCCAGCAGCTTCTCGGCAGAATCTTCCTTGGCGAAATTATCTGTAAGCTCGAACATCTTATTCGTCGCTTCATTTCTTAATTCTTCCGATACCTTATCGCTTTCGATGATGTCAAACAGATTTGCTTTCTGCTTCGATCTTGTCTGCTCCCGGTCAAGCTTCGAGGATATATAGAAGCTGCCGTCAACTACCGCACTTGCCAGAACCGCTTCTCCCGGAACGCCTTCTTCCAGATCCAGCTCGCCGTTATCGGAGACATTCTGTGCGCTTGACAGTATATCTTCGTCGGAGATATCTCCTAATTCATCCGCTTCATCCTCAAGCTCGGCATCCTCATCATCTACATCCGTATCATCTAATACCTCGTCGTCATCATCCGTTACATCCGTGTCATCGGTTATATCCTCGTCGTCGGTTACGTCGGTATCATCCGTATCGGTTACCACTTCCATGCCGTCCAGTTCCGTGAAACGATCATATTCATCAGTATCCGGATTTAAAACTGTGGTAACATCATCCGTATCGCCGACAGTATCGCTGTTGGTGAAGCTCAGATATCCGGCGATTACAATCATAATCAACAGAGCGGTAATTATGATGTGATTCTTTTTGAATATATTTTTCATTTTAGACCTCCTGATTAATTTATCTGTTACTCATCTTCATTACTTTAACTTTATGCGCCGGTATGTTAAATAATACCTGCGCCGCCTCCATTATGTCCTTTATTACGTTAACATTGTCCCCGCCTTCGGCAATCACCACAACGCCTTCAATCTCTGGTTCAAGTTCCTGTATTATGTAAGGTCCTGAATTCCCATTTCCGTCGGTAATCAAAACGGTACTCTCATCCCTTGTTATGCTGTTATTTGTTCTGCTGCCACCCTCCCCATCAACTTCGTTTACGCTCTCCTGAGTAGAAGGATTATCCTTTAAAGGAACCTGTTCCGATGAGGCTTTTAATGTTATCATAACCTCCACATCGCCGATACCGAATACCTTTCTAAGGATGTTTTGAAACTTGCTTTCCATCTCTGATATATAGGTATTCGTATCATAGCTTGTCGTATTCGTATCTTTTTGCACAACCTGTGTATTATTGTCCGATGTGTCGTTCTTAACAGGTTTTGTTGTACTAAAAATACCCGGGACCGATAACACTATGATTAAGATTCCTGCCAGTAGTAGCATGACTAATCTGGGAAGCCCAAGTTTTTTCAGGATACTCTTAAATTTCTCCATAATCATTCTCCCTGTATACTAATATTTATATTACCTTGTTCGATATTATAGAAGTCCGAGAGCCTGTTTTTTATGTGAATTTCCAAGGGAGAAGGGACCCTCTGAGCCTTAGAATCGGATGCCTCACTGATGGTGATTTTCCCTATCTCTATGTTATCTATGGAGCTGTTATTCCTGTCATCCTTCCGGGTATCCCGGTTTACTCCCGCCGTAATATCCATTCCCACAATCTCACCAAAGGTCTCGCTCCCTGGGTCCTGATCCAGGGTAACATTAAAATCTTCAAGATAAATCATCTCCTCCAATAACACAGCCTCTACTTTTGTTCGTATTTTCTCTCTATATTCAGCAAATACCGCATCCCTCTGCGCTTTCTCCATACGATTGACATCATATTGAAATTCCGAGGCCTGGACGGAGAATTCATTGGCTGACAGATAGTAATCCATGTTATCCTCCAGATTCATCAGCTTCATCACAGGAGAGATCACAATCAGCACAAGAATCATACCGGATACGATACTCACGTATTTTTTATAGCTTTTATTCCCTAACAGATTCATTATGATGGTATTTATTATCATGTAGATCAGGATGTTTTTAATCCAGGAATAGATCTCCTCCACACACCTCATTCCTTCCTTTCATTACTGATGCCGCTTCCATTGATATATCCTATCGTACGCTTCCGGTTGTCACTGCGATAATTGTGATGGTCAGCAGGAACAATATCGCTCCGATGAATACCGTCTGCAGCAGTAAGGCCGCTGATTTTGCGGCGGCACTGATGCATTCGATCAGACGTTTATCCGAGATCGGCTGAAGGGCGGCTCCTCCCAGCTTATACACCACCGTTATCATCAGGAGCTTTATGGAAGGAACTGCACAGATGGTAAGAACTACGATTAATCCTGATACTCCGATGGCATTCTTAAGCAATACCCCTGCTCCCAATATGGTCTCTGTCACACCTCCAAGAGCATCACCGATCCCAGGGATAGCTTCCGATGCTTTATAGAGAAAGGTTCTCTTCACCTGATCTGCAACCGGAATTATGAGCCCCTTTATCGCACTAAAGCCCAGAACGATTGCCAACAGGCTTTTTAACAGCCAGCTTATGGCGGTAGAGAACAGATCCGCAAGCTTGGAAAGCATGTCCTCCTTAGACAGGTTATTCGCCAGTATAATGATCAGATAGAAATTAATCATGGGAATAACAATTTTTATTAATATAAAATCCACCAGTGCAATTAATCCCAATGCGGCTTCATAATAAACCATGGAAGTGGTAGCTCCCGTGACAAAAGCCACCGACATCAGATAAGCAGGGATTAACGCCTTCATAAAATCCAGGATGGCACCCAAGGTCTCGGCAGCAATCCGCGATGCTGCGATGAAGGAGCTTACCAATAAGCCGAATAAAAGCAGATAGGTAACATAAAAGCCGGTCTCGGACACATTATTATTCTTAAACGCAATGGTAAAATTAGTAAACAATGCTGCAATTAAAGATATGGTAATCAGACTCCCGAAGGTCTCGAGATTATCTGCTATTTCCCCTTTGACCGTGCGCAGCAGCTCATTACCGACGGAGGAAAAGGAAAAGACTTCATCCCCATTCATCAGCCGCTGAATATAATCACCAAAATTAAAATCCTCTCCGCTGCCCAGTACATCATCGATTACGTCCTGAATCTCACTATAATCAATGTCCGGAGTCCCGGTGACAGCTGCCGTTACTTCATTGGAGCCAAACATCGGAAGAATTACGAGAATAAGGATTATGCCTAATCTGGCAAAGAATAACCTTAATCGTTCCTTAGCAGGATTGCGCTCCATGTCTTATACCTCCAGGAAGCTGTTAATGGTCTCCAGAATTGCCAGCATGATGGGCATGCTGATTGCAAGGATAGCCAGCTTGCCGACTAATTCGATCTGTTCCCCCACTGCATTATATCCGGAGTCCTTGCAGAGTGATGCGGAGATTTCAGTTACATAAGTAATTCCGATTATTTTGATTAAGATTCCTATGTATGATTTATTTAATTTAATATATCCCTGTAATCGTTCGATTGCATCCAATATAACCTCAAGCTGGGTAATTCCCCACAGCAGGATCAAAAAGCAGGCTGCGATGCTAATATACATGGAATACTCTTCTTTTCCCTTTTTAAAAAGAATGGCCAATATAACTGCCATTAATCCCAGAACTGCTATCCTTGTCATAGATGAGCCCCCTTCCTACAGAAGGTTGAACAGCTGCTTAATTGAGGTAAATAAATCAACGATGTGAGGAAGCAGCCAGTACAGGACCAATATCCAGCCCGCCAGGGTAGTGAGCAGAGACAGTTCATCTTTACTTGATTGCTTTAACATCTGGTTTATGATTGATACCATGATACCCACTAATGCAATCTTTAATATTAGAACGTAATCCATAGAAACCTCCATGCCATTATTCATAGCCGCTTCATACCATAATAATGATGATAAAGATACCGCAGCATATTCCAAGCGTATTGTAGAGATAAGACTTTTCTTTTACCGATTTTGCCAGATCCGTTATCTCTTCCTCCATCTGGGAGGTATATAAATCAATGGTATTCATCTGCATGTCCTTATCCAGATAACCCAGCGTCTCACCGAACTGGACGAGATGTGACTTGTCCTTCTTGGTAAGAGAGGTATTCACAAGCTCATTCTCCGTCGCCGTCTTCCATACCTCCGCAAAGGTACCTCCGGATAATTCCTGCAGCTGTTTGCTGATATTGCCAAAGAAGGACTGGAACTTTCCATTATGCCTTTTGCTGATGGAATGAATCGCTTCAGGCAACGGGGTACTGGCATACCGGATGTCCCCCTTCAGCAGGCCGATCAGCTTCCTAAGCTCCTTCAGATCCTCAATCCGGGTACGGATTTCACTGCTGAGATAAAAGCCCATACCGGCTGTGGATGCAATAACTAATATACAACCGATTATTTTCATAATTAACATATGGCAGCCCTCTTTCCTTCCATTACTTATAAATAAGCTGTTGCTTGCCTAATATAATCTCTTCCCTTCCGTATCGTAAATCTCCTCAAGATGACCTACTGACTTTACATTACTTAAGATGACATAACGCTCAAACAGCTGCTTCTTCACAAGCTCTCCCAGTATGGGTTTGTTGCGTATGTCCTCAATGGAGCTGCCATGTACCGTAGCTATGAGCTTACAGCCGCATCCGATGACATAATCGATGGCATCCAGGTCTTCCTTGGAACCGATCTCGTCCACCGCTATGATCTGGGGCGACATGGACCGGATCAGCATCATCATGCCCTTTGCCTTGGGACAGCAATCCAGGATATCCGTACGGATACCCAGCTCATTCTGAGGTGTGCCCATGTAGCAGGCTCCAATCTCAGACCGCTCGTCCACAACACCGATACTCATGCCCGGAAGCAGACTGCTCCCATTAGATAATTGCCGAATGAGATCCCGCAGCAAAGTGGTCTTTCCGCATCTGGGCGGCGAGATAATCAGGGTATGGCAGATCCCTGACGCCTGCTTGTTCACCAGATAGGGAAGCACCGGATCTGCGCAGCCCTTTACCTGATGAGCCATCCGGATATTGATAAAGGAAATATGCTTCATCCCCTTAATAACATCATCCTCAATAATGGTCTTGCCGGCAATTCCGATTCTATGGCCTCCGTTAATCGTAATAAAGCCCTGACGGATCTCCTCCTCAAAAGCATACAGGGAATAATTGCTGATGTACTCCATGGTCTCCCGTATCTCGCTCTTAGTAACAGTTACGGCGATGGAAGGATTGTCTACTATTTTGGCATCTTCAGTGATAAAAGCTTCCTTATTGCCATAGATAATAAGCAGCGGCGCATTCATTCGAAGCCTTATCTCCTGCAGCTTACTATAATCCAGTGTGAGCTTCCCCAATATATTTCTCAGCTTCAAGGAAAATATCTTTAACAGCTCGTCTTTGGTACCCATGAATCAGACCCTCCCCATCAACTTTACTATCTAACAGCTTATCCATCTTCTGTTAGAACAATATATTCTTATGAGAATAAAATATGACCATAAGAGGAAAGAAATAAATTGCAAAAAGCAGAGAGTTATATTATCCTTTTTATAAGTTAAAGGCATGGTATGTTAAGTTTTATTAATCGGATTTGTTATAATAAGGGGTATTGAAGGCAGGTATCAGAGGCGGATACTGCAAAAAGATATTACATATTATAAAAAGATATTACACCTTGATTTTACACACTGATATTTCTTATAGAAATTGCAGTTAAGTATTATAGCTTGGTATCACGGACAGGTATAATAAAAGATATTCCGGATTATTACGAGCAAACATCACAAAAGGTTACCTGCAGTGATAAAAAGAAAGGATCGTCCCATGAGATATGGACTAATCGGAGAAAAATTAGGACACAGTTATTCTAAATTCATTCATGAATATATGGCAGACTATACCTATGATCTAATTCCTTTAACCAAAGAAGAATTCAGGTCTTTTATGGAAAAAAAGGATTTTGCGGCAATCAACGTAACTATTCCTTATAAACAGGATGTAATCCCATATCTGGATGAGCTGCATCCCCTGGCAGAGGAAATCGGCGCCGTGAATACGATCGTGAACAGTAACGGTCATTATATAGGCTATAATACTGACTTCTATGGTTTTGTTTATATGCTAAATCATAACAACATTCAAATTAATGGCAGGAAGTGCCTGATTCTTGGTAACGGAGGAACCTCCCAGACGGTACAGGCGGTTTTGAAGCATCTGGAAGCCGGAGAGATATTCGTAGTAAGCCGAAAGGGAAATGATTCAGCAGATGATACAGAGGCAGCAGATACTGAAAGCGTACCGGATATCAAGACGGCATCATATGAGGCCTGCTATGAAAAGCATACGGATGCAGCTGTAATAGTGAATACCACACCGTTAGGCATGTACCCTAATATTGATGCATCCCCTCTTAATCTCACTTCCTTTACCAAATGTCAGGCCGTGGTTGATGTTATATTCAATCCTATGAACACAAAGCTTACACTTCAAGCCGAAGAACTGGGAATTAAGGCCGTTACCGGATTGGAGATGCTGGTTGCTCAGGCGAAACAGGCCATTGAGTATTTTCTTGATAAAAAGCTTGAAGACGGAATAATTGATGAAGTATACCGGGAGCTTGTGAAGATAATAAAATAATCTTTCTCCATTATCTTCGCTTCATCAGGCTAATTACATATGCAACTTAGAAATAGGACGAAATTGATATAATACTTTCGTCCCATTCTAAATTACTATACATTACATTCCGTTTATCTATCAACAAACACATAGTTGCGAATATACTCATAATCAACCAAATCATAATTATGTTTCATTTTATTATAATCAAATAATAATAGAATCTTTCCTATATCATTAGATAGCTCTTTACCTAACCCAATTTCATAATATATATTTCCAAAGCAATCCACCATAATATTGGCATAGTTACCCATCCACTCATAATCGGGAAATATACTTTGGAATTTTATATCTTCTTCTAGCATTTTATTTAATGTATCCGATTGCTCAATAGTAAGGCGAATTAAATCGTCTGTCTTAAAAACCTCGAGCTCTTCCATATATATAAGATTGACTGCTCTCATCCAATAATAGGCTATGTTTGAGCCACTATATGGTGCTCCTTTTATAACAATATCCTTTGTACTATCTTTATTTATATCAACATAATAAATCATTATATTTTCGGGATACTGAGGTATATCCTCTTGGAAAGTAAAAGTTCTGCCCCTGTAAGAAACAGTATAATCAACCGGTCCTTTCAATTTTTTCTCGTTATAGGAGTCTTTGCTAATGACTTCTATTTTAATATCTTCATTACCGTATTGGTAATATTCTGTATCATCAATAGTAATTATCCCTATATATTCTAATGCTTCCGGTGGAAACTCATGAATGAAACGAGTGAATTGCTTATAGGACTGATACTGATTTGTATCATATACCCATTTTAGATTCTTTTCTGCCATATTATTTTCTGTTGTGCTACTTTCTACCTTGTTTTCATCAACATTGACATTCTTTATATTACTTTTAGCCCATATAAATGATGTTAATATAACTATAATGACAACAAACACTACAATGATTGTAATACGATGTTTTTTGACCATAATTATACTCATTCCTCTCTCTATTAATAATTAATATTCTATCATATGAACCCGAATTATTCACCATGAAAAGAGTTTCTGTTTTTCAAGAACAGAAACTCTTTTATCTATATTCCCTTATGCAAAAATGTTTTTTAACTATTAACCACCAATAATTCCAGGTCTAGTTATGATGAAAAAACACATTATAATTACCGGTATTTCCTCCACACGCATTTTCCAGACCAGTTATTGTTGTATATACCCCCACTCCAGCTATGCATGCATTAGTAATCGCTATATACTTACCCGAATAGGCATAATATGTATATAATTGTCCATTTTCATATTTAAATTGACTTAAATCATGTAATTTATCAGCTGATCTAAACCATTTTTGATTTGTGATACCTGTAGGCCTCATCCCAAGTTGATCCCAATCATTCGTATATGGTGTAATCAATAACAAACAAGCAACATATGTTGCATTTCTCCATCCGCTATCATTAGGATTTTTCGCTGTCATTGCATTCGGACTAGCTACACCATTAAATTGCGCAGGATTCCCACATATTCTCCTCAGTGTAAGTCCAAATTCACTACTTTGAGCATTATATCTGTTCATTATTATATATGAGATAGCTCTATGATCGGTTAAATTACTTGTATTTTCGCCATAAATCATCCGTG
Organism: Bacillota bacterium; assembly: GCA_023424995.1. Classification (GTDB taxonomy): domain Bacteria; phylum Bacillota; class Clostridia; order Lachnospirales; family Lachnospiraceae; genus Mobilitalea. The sequence goes on from JAFADH010000061.1 coordinate 19,030, forward strand.
CAATTATTTCGACATCAGGATAGGAACTGTTTTCATACCAGTTACTACTTCTTGATGAATTATAGCTACTGTTATTTAGCAATTCTTGTCTCCATTGCTCCGCTTGCAACTCCAATTCTGTCACACTAAGCAATTCATATTCACTTCTGTGTTCATTTGGATCAAACTTTAAAACATCATCATTATCTATTAATCCGATTATCTTTCCCTTAACTGTATCCTCATAAACTCCATTATGATAATACCATCCAGTTTCATCATCCCAATACGAACCATACAAACGAATCTTATTATAATTTCCTATAAATTTCGTATCATTTGAAGTAACCCAATCTACACCATTGTTTTCAAGTACATCAGTAATAACAAGCCCATCATATATATATTTAGCAAGTAATTTACCATTGCTATTTGAAATCCCTGATATAAGGTTCTTATCATTCCATATATAATAATATGACTCTTTATTTATAATGAAACCGTCAAGATGTTTTCTACCATCCTTTATTATGTATAAATACTCAATTACATTACCGTCTCTAATTTCTTTCTTTAATAATCCATTATCATACTCAAATACCGAAGAAGATTGCCCTTCTTTCAAAATTCTTAGTCCGTCTTTGTAGTTAGCTGACATTATAGCTAATCCATCTTTGGTAATTTCAGTAATATTACTATCTAGCATTTTAAAATTATTACTTTCATAAGTTTTAAATACATCATCATTGTTAGCAGCAGTCTCTACTTGTGAGGATGCGACTATTTGATTTATAGAATTCTGCTCTGTTTTATTACTACTTTGAGCAGATGCTATATTAGGTATTACTGTGACAAATAAAAAAATTGATAATAATACAGACATTATTCGTTTTAGGTTCTTTTTCATGGTTTTTATTTTCCCTTTCTCATCATATTATACACTAGTGTGATTAAATTTTACATCTTTTTCCCTTATTTGTAAATATATGATTATATTTACAATATAAGTAATTAGTACTACTATAAGGATGATTAACCTTGAATTATATAAAAATATCGCACAAATTATAGTTATAATTATATATATTTATTATATATCTCTTCAACAATGTTATATATTCGTTCAAGACATACCTAGGCAGGAATTTATTAATATCCAGCAACTTATTAATCGATTCTGCAAGCAACGAATAGTCATCTTTAATTCTGAAAAAGTCATCCGCAATATAGTAAAGATCAGCTTCAGGAGCAACGCCAACACTCTTACCGACCGCTATGGACGCAACACCTGCTCCATGCATGGCTGCTTCCTGGGTTTTAACCGTATCACGCTCAGAGTAATATTTTAACTGGGCTTTATATTCTGCATGATCAACTAACAGCGGCTGGTCTATGATTGCAATCCCTACGCCCTTGCCTGTTATTCCTTCTTCATGCAGGCTGCGGATATTTAATCCCGGATTCTTATATTGCTCCATTATATCTCCCGGATCAAAGCTCTCCGGTAATATGTCCGGCCATGTGGTTTTACTGTCATAGGTAACAAGAAGCAGCTTATCGTATTCCTTTGTCAAGTCACAATCTTCCAAATCGGTACTTCGGATATCGTATCCAAAGTCACTTTTTTCGGGTAGTTTATAAAGCTTACCAAAGTATTTCCTGTAGTCAGCAGCATAAGGATGCCGTTCAATTGTCAGGACAGTCACTTCTTCCGGTTGATTTAATTGTTCTGATGGATTTGATCCATCTGATTGCTCCGGCAGGATCGATATATCCGGTTGAACGGATGATCCGGACTGGCTTAATGGAATTGATTGATCTGCATTCGCTATCTCTTTGCTCTGCTTATTACCTTCAGAACAGGCTGAAAAAGCTGATGAACACATAATTAATAACGCTGTTGATATGAACTTGCTTATCCATTTCATAGTGATAACTCCCCTCTTATTAACCAATTGTTATTTATTGGTAATATCATTATAATTCAATATTCGATGTTTATCCATATATATAATTACTGTAAAAACAATCCCGATCTATATAATATGAACTTATACGTATATGCATATTGCATTGACTTTAATGCGCATAGTGTGTATAATAAAACCATACGGAGGTATACAAAAGATATGACGTTTAAAGAGGTTGAAAAAATACTTCTAAATGATGGATGGTATTTCAAAAATCAAAAAGGTTCCCACCTCCATTACAAACACCCTTCAAAGCCCGGCAAAGTTACAATACCACAACATTCCGGGGATATTCACCCCGATACTATAAAATCAATATTAAAGCAAGCAGGGCTTAAATAGCTCTGTAAAGGAGGTTTATATGAAATTGATTTATCCCGCAATCCTCACACCATTTTCGGATGGATCCGGGGGATATGCAGTAGAATTTCCCGATTTACAAGGTTGTGTTACTGAAGGAAAAACCTTAGCCGAAGCTATGGAAATGGGTACTGATGCCGCAAGCGGCTGGGTACTCGATGAAATAGAAGATGGTAATAGACTTCCTGCCGCTACTGATATAACTAAAATCCAACCGCCTGCCGGCAGCTTTGCTAATTTATTTGTTTTAGATATGGATAGTTATTCAGAAAAATACGGATCACAAAGCGTCAGAACAAATGTTACTATTCCTGCCTGGTTAAAAACGTTCGGAGAAAAGCAGAATATTAATTTTTCTAAAGTATTACAGGATGCATTATTGGAAAAGAAAAGTATGAAATAGTTCCTAGCGGACACCATTGCTTTGAAAATGGCGTAAATCCTTGAAAACATTAGTTTTCTCTGAATTTACGCCATTTTTATAATACAATCTGTTTACACTCTCTTCATATACTCGCCGGATCTTGTGTCTATCTGTATCTTATCCCCCTGCTCAACGAACAACGGAACATATACCGTAGCACCCGTCTCAACAATTGCAGGCTTGGAAGCACCCTGTGCCGTGTCTCCCTTGAAGCCGGGCTCAGTCTCTGTGATTACCAGTTCAACAAACAACGGAGGCTCAATAGCGAATACCTGTCCCCCATGGGCAAGCATCTTGACCATCTCATTCTCTTTAACAAACTTAAGGGAATCTCCGATTGCATCCTCACTCATAGCGATCTGATCAAAGGTCTCTACGTTCATGAAGTGATAAAGCTCACCGTCGGAATACAGGTACTGCATGTCGCTTCTCTCGATATGAGCCTGGGGATATTTTTCTGTGGGACGGAAGGTACGTTCAACTACTCCGCCGTTTTTAATATTCTTTAATTTCGTTCTAACAAATGCCGCACCTTTACCGGGTTTAACATGTTGGAATTCAATAATCTGATATACGTTATTATCCATTTCAATCGTCAGACCGTTTCTAAAATCGCCTGCTGAGACCATACTCAAAAATCCTCCTTAAATTTGATGCGGCTGCGGTCCTGTCTGGTCTAAGACACGGTACCAGCCGCATAGACTACTCTTTAGTCTATTATAATCCAATGTTTTTTGCAATAGTTTTTTTTAACCAAGTTGAAAAATGCATGAAAATATATTCAACTTCTACAATTCAATCAGGCTCTTCTCAGAATGTGTAAAATTCTCGCAGCCAGACTCGGTAACCACCACCAGATCCTCGATTCGTACACCGCCGAAGCCCTTAATATAGATGCCGGGCTCAACCGTCTCCGTCATACTTGCCTCGATGATATCCTCCTCCAGCATGGATAATCTGGGATTCTCATGAATATGAAGACCGACACTGTGTCCAAGGCCATGGCCGAAGCAGCCCTCATAACCCGCACCGTAGATAATATCCCTTGCAACTTTGTCCACTTCCTTGCCCTTATATCCGGCCTTCAGGAAATCAAGAGCAGCCTGCTGCGCCTTCAAAACCGTGTTATATACTTCCTTCTGTTTTTCACTGGCTTTGCCGATTACGATGGTCCTGGTCATATCAGAGCAATACCCCTCATAGACACAGCCAAAATCCATAGTCAGGAAATCACCGGCCTCAACCTTCTTCCTGGAAGGGACTGCATGGGGCATGGAGGAATTTACTCCGGAGGCTACAATGGCATTAAAGCTTAAGCCCTGCGCACCCTTTACTTTCAACAGGTATTCAATTCTTGCCGCAATCTCAAGCTCCGTCATACCGGGTTTGATAAAGGTAAGGATCTCCGTAAATACCTGATCACCGATTGCTTCCGCCTGCTTGATATACTCCAGCTCCCTGGCCGTCTTGATCCGTCTCATCCTGGTAATGTCACTGCCGATGGGAACCAGCTCCTTTACCTTCAGCTTTTCACTCAGCTTCTGGTAACTGGCATACAGCATATCCTCGGCCTCAAAGCCAAGGCGGCTGACGCCATCCGTACTGATTACATCATTGATCGCTTCCTCATATCCGCCGTTGCCGATGGTGATTATCTCATAACCCTCCGCTTCTATCTCCGCCTGGATCGTATAACGGAAATCGGTGATGACCGCATGACGTTTCTCGGATATGTAGAGATATCCTGTCTCGCCGGCAAAACCGCTGACATAACGCATATTATTTCCATTGGAGATTAATACCGCACCGATGGAAAGCTTTTTCAATAATTCCTGCACTCTTAAATAATTATCCATGTATTTTACCTGTCTTTCTATAATATTTTAAATTGCCCAATACCTAATACATATAAATCCATAAATTATATGATAGCATTTTACAGATTATATGACAAGCCTATCAAATCTTACTTTTACTTAATCCAAAGATAGTCCCATCTAAAAAAATATCTTCAACCTATATAATTTATAACACATATCACCTGCCGGAGCTTAAGGATTTTACCGCATCTACCGCCAACAGATACCCCTGCAGCCCGAGGCCTGCGATTTGTCCCGTGCATACGGCTGCGGTTACCGAGGTATGCCGGAATTCCTCCCTCTGATGGATATTGGATATATGTACTTCAATCTTAGGTACATTAACGGAAGCCAATGCATCCCGGATAGCATAGCTGTAATGGGTGTAGGCTCCAGGATTAATAACGATCCCGTCTACATTATCATGATATGCCTTCTGTATCCGGTCAATAATCGCTCCCTCGCTATTGCTCTGATAGGTCTCAATTACAATCCCCTCCTGCTTTGCTTTATCCTCCAGCAATCCAAGGAGACAGTTATAATCCTGGGACCCATAGATCCCCTTCTCACGGATTCCCAGAAAGTTCAGATTGGGTCCGTTAATTACCAATATCGTCATGTATTCCTCCATTCCACCGAAAGCTGCGGTATTTATATTATACTGTATCACTTTATCGTGATATCTGCCTCATGTAATTCTCCATAATCAGCTGTGCCGTCTCTGTTATGGATTTTTCATCCGTAGTTATAGTCCTGTGAGCTGCATTCTCATAAACCGGAGTCCGCAGCTTTAACATACGCTCTACCTTACTGTCCAAATCCTCTCCTTTAAGAAGCGGTCTTGTGGTATCGCCTTCCAGCCGGTCAAGTATAATCTGTTTGGAGGTTTTAAGAAAAACCACATAACCCAGCTCTTTTAAGAGGCTTGCGTTCTGCTCCCTCAGCGGCATCCCGCCGCCGGTAGACAATACCGTATTCTCAAGGGTATTCACCAAATCTTTTAACAATCCTGTCTCCATATTCCTAAAATGCTCTTCCCCATATACCGCAAAGATATGATTAATGGTATCTCCGGCTTTTTGCTCGATCATCCGGTCCGTATCTTTGAATCGATAGGTCAGCAGCTCAGCCAGGTGCTTTCCGACACTGGTCTTGCCGGATCCCATGTATCCGATTAAAATTATATTACGCTTCATCTTCTTTTCCTCAGTTCCCCCACCCTGTTCTGTATAAACATTAATCTTCTGAATGGCAGGCTGGAATAACTCGCTTTCCATGTATCGTTGGTATCTGACCTGGAAAGGGTATATCTGTCGTTCCGCATTGTTTATTTTGGTTATTACCGTTATATCATTACATTACAGTTGTTTGATCTTCCCCCTTGCAAGGTCCCTGTAATAAAAGCAAAGAACGATCCGCTCAAACTTACGCTTGATAATAATCTGGATCTCCTCCTTGGGATGGATGGGCTTTACCAGATAGGTCATCATACCGACCCTGTTCGCACCGAACACATCAGTGAAAAGCTGATCTCCCACAAATACCGTATTATCAATCCGGGTACCCATGATCCTGGTTGCCTTAATGTAATTTTTAACGCCCGGCTTGCCTGCTTTATAGATATAATGGCTTCCGATCTCCTTGTTGAACCTCTCTACCCGCTCCTTGCTGTTATTGGAGATAAGGCAGGTCTGAAACCCGATTTTCTTCAGTCTCTTAAAAAGCTCGATTGCCCTTGGTGCCGCATCTGCCCCGTGCTCCACCAGGGTATTGTCTATGTCGAATAAGATTCCACGGTAGCCGTCTTTGTACAGCTTCTCGTAATCTATAACATAGGAAGAATCCGCCGTTCTCTTAGGATAGAATTTCCGAAGCATCCTTAAACCTCCGTTCTGCGTTCCGCTCTTTGAATTCCTGCATACGCGCAAAAATACACGCAAAATAATCTATAGGAATTATAATATACAAATAAAATATATAATTCATCTGCCGCCACCCGCCATCATTTATATGTATCGGGATAAGAGCGGATATTTTATTATTTATCTATTTATACTGGATTATAACAATTTCAAGAATATTGTACAAGAAAAAAAGCACAGTACAGGAACTAATTCCGTCTCCGTACAGTGCAGTTTCTTTATGCTCGTCAATCCGTAGTAAATGTATGGATATAATCTGCCGAAAGTACCTGGCCTGCCAAAGCCTTAATCTCTTTCTTTGTACTATATCTTCAATCGCTCCTTTGGAATTTGAACGGTATATTTTTCAATTTCTATTTCATCTCAGGAGTCATGATTATCATCATCTAGGGCGCAGCTTACCGATACTTAGCCGGTATCTTAGTTTCATTTACTAAATATACTGATATAGCCAATATCCATCCTCTGTACTACTGCTGCTTCAACCGCAGGCATATCCCCCAGGTCTTATTTTTTGCTGGTTATGTCAACTAATCCCCTGTGAATGACTTGCGAGGCTCCATCCACTAACGGAAAGCCCATTAATTTATAGGACCATACCGCCCGGCCTATCCCGTACTCAATAAGCAGATCGGTCATATCCTCATGCCAGCGCAGCCTGCATTCCATGGGGGCAGTTTCAATCACTCCATATTCTCCGCAGTATAAGCCGGTCTTCCGCTCCTTCATAAATTCCAGGGCGGGCTTAAGACGGTCTCTGATATACTCCTTGTTCATGTCTGCAAAAAGCTCATAGCTGCCCCGAAAGTGCTCCGATTTTAGCCGGTATTGCTCATAATCCCGTGCCGTGGTCGGATAATGTACCGTAAAATCCAATTCCTTCATGGCCGTTCCCAGCCCGCTTTCTGATGGGTAAAAATATGGGGATCATAAAAATGAAAATTATAAATCAAATGATCATCATCCATCCATTCCAGATCTTTAAGAGCATGAACACTGTTATAATGGTTGCCGCCAATGATAATAATACGTTTGCCGTCGATCTCCCTGATCGCTTCAACCGCCCTCCTGCTCAGCTTATTCCAGCGCTCCGAATCCGGTTCGACAATCTCATTCAAAAGCTCGAAGGCCACCCTGTTCCCATAGTTTAAATACCTGCGGGCAAATACTCTCCAAAGGGATATAAATCGCTCCTGAAGCTCCTTCTCTTCAAAGAGACGGTTGCTTCCCAAAGTATGAAATGCATACCCTACTGTCTTATGAAGATCAAGGACGACATTCAACTGCTGCTTCTCGCACCAGCGGATGCACCGGTCAATATAAGCAAAGCCCTCCTCCTTGTATCGGAACGGCATCTCATCATCCTCTAATACCGTATAGTCAACCGGCAGCCTGACATGATCCATCCCCCAGGATGCGATCTGGATAATATCCTTCTCCGTAATAAAGCTGTCAAAATGCTCCTTTTTCGCTTCCCGAAACTGTGAAATCCATCCTCCCAGGTTTACGCCTGCCATAAAGCCCTCAACCAGATTCCGCATTGTCTTCCTCCCTTTCTTTCCTTTTAAAATAAAGAACCCATATACCAGCGATGATATGTGGGTTCAAAGATTTTAGCAATGGAACGGCTGATGAAAATAATGCACTATCTTATATATTTTTATTGGGCTGAACCGATACCTCGGAAGTGCAATTTGGGCATTTGGACGCTTCCATATGGATATCGGTCATACAATAAGGGCACTTCTTGGTAGTGGGTGCCGCCGCCTGTTCCGGTTTTCTTAATTTATTGATCCACTTTACAAGCAAAAACACCACAAAAGCCATGATGATAAAATTCAATAAACCGGAGATAAATAATCCGTAATTAATGGTAGATACCCCATCTGCCTGAGCTGCCGCCAGGGTATCATATTCTTTTCCGTTTAAAGCAAAAAACCAGTTGGAAAAATCGATATTCTTCGTAAATACCCCTAAGACAGGCATAATAATGTCATTCACCATTGAATTAACGATGCTGCTGAACGCACCGCCAATAATGATACCCACTGCCAAGTCAATCATATTTCCTTTTAACGCGAATTTCTTAAACTCCTGCAGCATATTCATTCCTCCTTCGGCAAGTTTCGAATGCTCCATAATTGTGTCCCCCTTGAACTCTCTTTTGTTTATAAATGATATTA
>JAFADH010000102.1 GCA_023424995.1 Bacillota bacterium
TGGGTTCGAATCCCGTCGCCTCGACTCACAAAATGGGATAAAGTGGTTTAAACTTTAAGTTTAAGTCACTTTATTTTTTTGTGAAATTCTGGTATTATAGAATCAATTTATAAAGAGAGGATGATAACCATGACGATAACGGAAGCAATAAAAAGCCGCCATTCGGTTCGCAGTTATACTGATAAAAAAATAGAAGGGGATATCCTGACAGAGCTGCAATCGGAGATAGTAAAATGCAATGAGGAAAGTGGACTTAATATACAGCTTGTAACCGATGAGCCGGATGCGTTCGGCGGCTTTATGGCCCATTATGGCAAGTTTGTTAATGTGAAAAATTACATAGCACTGGTAGGAAAGAAAGATAAGCTGTTGGATGAAAAGCTTGGTTATTACGGAGAGCGGATTGTATTAAAAGCCACAATGCTTGGCTTAGACAGCTGCTGGGTTGCTCTTACCTTCAGTAAAAGTAAATCCCCCTGTATCATTAGAAAAGGAGAGATACTCCGATGCGTAATATCGCTTGGTTATGGCGTAAATCATGGAGTTCCTCATAAAAGCAAGTCTATGGAAGCAGTATGCAATATTAACGGCGTAATGCCGGACTGGTTCCGTTCAGGGGTGGAAGCAGCCCTGCTTGCTCCGACTGCGATCAATCAGCAAAGATTTTTATTCTCACTTACCGGAAACTCTGTCAAGGCGGAAGCCAAGGCCGGACCCTGTACAAAGATTGACCTGGGTATTGTAAAATACAATTTTGAGACAGGTGCAGGTGTTAATAATTTCAAATGGGAATAGAAGCTATTATTAAAATATAAAAATCTATAGGAGGATATGTATATGATAACGAAGGAACGTGAAGAGCTGGTCCAGATCATTACAAAGTTCGCAGAGTCAGGATGGGATGTTATTGATGCTCCGTCCAAAGCGTGGCTGGCAGGAGAAGGCAGCACCGGGAGCCTGGTAGCCGCCATAGAAGAGGCGGACAAAGAGTGCGGCAGCTGCGGGTGTGAATTTGATCCTTTGTATAAAAGAGCACTTGAATTAAAAGATCTGTTATGAGGAGAGCGAATGAATGCTGTCGAGAACTGGTATGACAAAGAATATGACGAGTGGAGCAGATTTGACCGTTATAGCATTATTGCATTTCTTGTATGTCGGTGAGAAGAAATAATAACTCGAATAACAGCTACTGCATACTATAAGCCATGCAGTAGCTGCTTATATATTACATCTGATATTCACTAGCAAATTCCGCATCTGCGGCGTCTTCGTCTACGGCAAGGGCAAAAACAGCATCCCATTCTGATCACTCCTTCATAGTTTTATATAATATTATATGAAGGTAATGTCGAATTGTGTCTGGATTAAAAGATAAAAGTCAATTGCATAAGTATCTGCGTATCCTTTTGATAAGCTGATTTCCATATCAATATGGATTTAGATATCTATTATAAATTACAAACCGCCATAAAGCCATTGATTCTCGGCAACTAAAATGTCTTCCTGAGGTTCATCCAACATCAAAGGACCGTGCTGCGGCTTATCACATTTCTTACAAATAGGCTTGTTCGAATTGTAGATTATAGCATCACAATAAGCGCAGCGGGATATTTTAAATACAAAACGATTTGCATCTTCATCAAAAAAATGATTATAAAGCTTCTTGTCAATATCGGTCATTCCATAGCGTTTGGCACTATAAGCCCATTTCTCGGAGGTCTCCAGAGCGTACTTTGCGCACTCAAGAGAGATATCAAATAGATTGGATATCTCCCTGACATTCTTTATGCCGGAATAATATACTGCCATTGACGGAGCGAGTATTACACTGGCAAAATTGTTAGCCTCGGATTCGTCCTGGGTATCCAGCGCTAAATGCCCCAACTCGTGCATAAGAGAGAAGCGGACTCTTCTTTTGGTTTTCTTATCATTATAATAGATTTTATTATCTATTGTATGCGCATCTTCGCTTAATGCCAGGCAAGCCTCCAAGCTGTCCGAAGTCATATCTGAGTATTTGATGCAGTGATAGCCCAACTCAGATATGATATATGTACAATCAAAAGGAAGCTTATCTACGGAACATCTTTCATATATGTCATATGCAGCATATTTGATTCTATCATAATCCATTTTCACCATTCCTATCGGCTAATATTATTTGTGCAAGCTTAATCTTTTCCTCAGGAGTAAGGTTGTTTTTTCCCCTTGTATAGATTTTTATCATGTCATTATAGGTAATATTGCTTTTCTCTGTCTTGTCCTCAATAAGGTCGGATTTTTCGATTCCTAAATAATCAGCTAACATCTGCACCTTATTCATCCTTGGCATTTTTTGTGCCGTACACCAATTTGAAACGGTAGAAGAACTTAGATGCAGATCATTGATTAAGTCAGTCTGTGTTTTACCGGCTTCCTCCAGATAATGCTTTAAATTTTTAGCAAAAATTATCTTATACTCGTCCTCAGACATAACAATACCCCTCTCTATTTTTATTTACTATATCACTAAAAGGGGAAAAAATCAATAAAAATTATAAAAAAATTCGCTTTGGGGGTTGACAACTCGCTTTAAGGGGAATATAATTAAAAAACAGAAAGGGAGTGATACAATGAAAGTAAGTTTAAAAGCTGCGAGAGTCAACGCCAATCTAACGCAGGAACAAGTAGGGAAAGTACTTGGGTTTTCTAAGGATACAGTAAAACATATCGAATGCGGCAAAAGAGAACTGAGGGTAAATGAATTAGACTGTCTGTGTACAATTTACCAGTGCACGAGGGATGATATTTTTTTACCCTATAATTCCCCTTAAAGCGAGTTGGTCAAAATTTATTATGAAATCCAATTATATAGCTGCGAGAAGCATTATATACAAACAGGTGTTCGATTCATATTTTACCATAGATGTAAAAGGATGTCAATCAGGAAAGTGAGGTGGTTTTATTATCGAAGCAGTAAGAACGAGAACGGCTCACCGGGCGGCAGAGTATTTCAAACAATATGAGCAGAAAAAAGTTTATTAAATATCACATGAATCGGCTGATAAACTTTGGCATGATACCGGTATTTTAATCCGAGCGAAGAGAGCTTATTAATTCAGACAAGCTTGATCCGGTATTGATGCGGCGGACACACTGAACCTGTACAGATTAATAAAGGCAGAAGAATAAGGAAAAAAAATAAGGACAATAAAATATGGGCAGAAAAATAAGAAGGGCAGAAAATAAAACTGTCTAAGCGTCAGTAAGCAGTAGAAGGGAGGGACAAGCTATTGAAAGCAAAATTAATGGGGCTGGCCGGATCACTCATCTGGATAGCGGCAATATTATTTATATTTGGCACCGGCGGATCGCTGGAGCTTGACAGGATCAGCATAATACAGACATTAATCCAGTGGGCAGCCGGCTTTGCGGCTTTAATTATCGGAGCGGTAATTGCCGGAGTGAATCAACATACGGAACACAGCCAGATTCAAAATCTTTTTCGACACCAAGACAAATAGGAGGCGGTATGCAATATGTTAAATGTGTCTACTGTAAAAGACTATGGGGTATCAGCAGATACCAGGAGATACCAAGGCGCGGCTATGAGTGTCCGCATTGCAGCTACAAAAGAAAAAGAGCCCAAGCGACAGCACATCGACATTGGGCTTATATGTAAATTTCCAAATAAATTATATCACGAATACCGATAGGAGGTCAATATTCTATGATGAAAGGAATAGTAAGAAAAACTGACGAGCTGGGAAGAATCACTCTTCCGAAGGAATATAGGGATACATATGGAATCCAGTGCGGTGAACCGTTAGGAATGCTGGTCAAAGGTAAAATAGTCAGCTTAATCAAACCTGGTGAGAAGTTTGTCGGTATCGTTCGAAACCTGGACGAGCTCGGACGGTATACGCTGCCAATTGAGACCAGGAGGGCTCTCGGGATTGAGTCCGGGCAGGAGCTGGATATCTTCATTGATTATCAAAATGATGCTGTCAGTATCCAAAAACACGGTGAGTTCTGTGCGGTATGCGGATCTGTAACGCAGCTGATAAAGGATGAGGGTAAGTTTATCTGCCGCGTGTGTTTACATGGGTTCATGCATGTGATGCAGGAGAGGGCGGAGCTATGAGATATTATCATATCTGTCCTGAATGCGGCGCGGCACTGGATCCGGGTGAATACTGTGATTGTAAATCAAATAACCGGGAGGATACAAATAAAAAGGAGGATACTCAAAAAGATATTCCGCCTATGGATTGCCGGCTGATCACTCTGCAGGCGGCAGAGCATCCGGTACCGGAAATGGTGATTAAAGGATAATAGCATCGAAAACTGATTCATAGAACAACCTAAGAAGCCGGATCATACAAAACTAAAATCAAATGTCAAGCTTCCCGTGAAGAGCAGGAAATTCCAGAATAGAAGCAGGGGTGGTGGAGTAACATGCAAGCTACCGCCAGCGAGGATATGATTCAAAAGCATTATCATCCTGGATGAAACAGAAGGGATAAAAAGACATGTCTGAACCGGACGATACCGTTAATACAGGATAGGTGCAATATAGGTCACATTGAATACGCCTGTTATGAAAGCGGATGTTTCCGGATATGGTGAAGATAATCAAATAAAAATATAAAAGGAGAACTCCAATTAAGTGAAAAGTTCCATGAAAGATAGGAGGTGATTTATTATGACTGAAAAAGAACTTACCCAGCTGCATTATATTAGCAAGGAAATTGAAATCTTGAAAAATCAGTTGAATGAACTAAAAGCCAGAAGTATTGTTAAGGGCCATGAAATCACGGGCATGCCATTTGCCTCAGGAACCAGTGATAAGACAGCCAACAGGGCAGTGGCTATACAGGAAGTGGAAGAGTTGTATGAGATAAAGCTTCGTGAGCTGTGTATGGTCCGGGAAAGGATTGAGAAATACATAGACGCCGTTGAAGATGCTGAGCTAAGGCTTATCTTGCGGTTGAGATGTATCAATAATATGTTTTGGGAAGATATCGGCACCGAGATAGGAATGGACAGGAGAACAGCATCGAGGAAATATTATAAATTTATCAAAAGTGAAAAAGTTGCCCACAATGCCCATGAGAAGTGATATATAATAGAGATGGTGAAACATACCATTAAGGAGCTGACAGGAGAACCTCCTTAATTATAGCCGGCCGGCTGCTTTCCCCCATTCCTTGGGGATACCTATATTTCTTAAAAAGGCATTCTGAATATCCGGAATGCCTTTTTAAATGCTAAGGTTTTGTTTTATGTCCGGAATGACATTAAACTACTATATTCCGCCGGAGAACTTATGAGGAATTATACAAGTCCGTCATGATGATGCTTCAAATAATAAAAACAAGCAACTGTCCGGCAGATCCCTTGGAACAAAATAAACTTAACTGAGCAGTGACGGATCTATGGAGAAAATCCTGAGAAGGACAAATTATTGTCTGTGACGGCCGGTTACACAATTTAAGAAAGGTAAGGTGATTTTAAGATACCCATAATAAAATCAGGTGACGTTACTATGTCTGAGTTATTTGGCTCATAGCTGTTCATGGAGAGTAATTACTCTTGGTGATGGTAATCCGGTGGAAGTCGTACCGACCTAAGTTGATTATTGTAAGAAGGAGAGACATAGTTTTGATTATCTGATTAATAGCAAAACCTCTAATCTTCATCCAAAAGGCAATAAGCGGATAAATGCTCCAGAGTCAACACTGAAACTTTGCACCAGCCTGTTAAATAATTAAACCGGCCGGGAGTATTCATTCCAGCAGTAATCACCGGCGGAATAACTAACGACAGATTTGTAATTCATACTTAAACGTGTTATATCAGCAGTAGAAAAAACATAGCAAAAGAATTCGAAAAGAAATAAAGGCGGTGGACAGAAAGCATGATAAATGATATCAGACAAGCAGTAATAAATAAGCTTATTGAAGTGTATCCGGCAATTACGGAACGGTGGCTTGATACCGCTCTGCAGGACTTCACTCCTCCGGCATTCCAGCTCAACGTGACCGGGCACAGCTATACCAAGAGGCTCAGCAACAAATACAATGCCATTCTGAGTATGGAGCTTGCCTATTTCAGTGATGCCGATAACCAAAGTAAAATCAGTGATTGTCTTGAAAAGCAGGAAACACTTCTAAGAGCACTTGATTTTGTGGGGACATACAAAGTAAATAATAAAAATGCACAAATAACAGATGCTGTGCTGCATATTACTTTTGATGTGTCTTATTCCGAGATGAAACAGGATACGGCTATTTTGATGCAGACACAGACAAACAATATGGAATTATAAAGAAAGAAGGGTGAAATATGGCAGGAACATGGACGAGTCAAAATAAAATTATTCCGGGAGCATACATAAATTTTCGTACGAATACCCCATTATCCATTACACCGGGTGACAGAGGTATTGTTGTTATATTGCAGGAAATGAGCGCTGGAACTGCGGGAGAAATGTATACAATTACTACCTCAGATACAAGCCAATATCCTTCCGGTGTAACAACAGAGGATAAGTTATTGGCAGGAGAAGCATTAAAAAATGCAGAGACAGTTATCCTGTTTAATCTCGGACAGACAACACCACACGTCCTTGCAACGGTTGAAGCAGCATTTGCAGCCTTAAAAACGGTACAGTTTAATGTACTTTGTTATCCTTATTCAGCTGTGGACCATGATAGCGAACAGGGTGCTATCATGACTTGGATCGCAGACATGCGCAACAATGAAGGAGTCAATATACAGTATGTAACATCGAACTTCGAAGGAGATAATGAGGCGTGCATCAATGTTACGAGTGGAGTAAAACTGGCTAATGGCACAACACTTACGTCTGCACAGGCAACAGCATGGGTAGCGGGAGCAACGGCAGGTGCCGGTGTAAATCAAAGCAATACCGGAAAGAGTTATATTGGAGCTATTGATGTAGTTCCAAGGCTAACAAAGGCAGAAATGGAGGCAGCGATTACTGCGGGTAAATTCATCTTTAAGGTGGATAGTGCACAGAATGTTACCGCAGTATATGATATTAACTCATTAGTCACATTCACGGCAGAGAAAAGCAGCATATTCCGAAAGAACCGGGTAATCCGTGTAATAGACGGCATTAATAATGATATTACACAAATTTTTGAAAGCAACTATGTCGGTAAAGTTAATAATAATACGGACGGCCGGTCGCTTCTAAGATCCACACTGATTGAGTATTATAATGCTCTCCAGGCAATGGGGGCGATCCAGAACTTCGATGCGGAGGATGTTACGGTTAACGCCGGTACCGCCTCCGATGCTGTTGTTATTGAATGCTTCATTCAACCCGTGGACAGTGTGGAGAAGATCTACATTTCCATTAACTTATCGTAAAGGAGGATAAACCATGGCAGAT